>CAZGUB010000021.1:0-14241 GCA_964528935.1 uncultured Flavobacteriaceae bacterium
CAGTTTTTTGGCGATGAGATAGTTGACCCTTTTTTTGAGTACGGGCAGCTCTACACTTTCCAAGACATTGTTTGCAAAAGCATAGGTCATGAGTGCCTTGGCTTCTTTTTTGGGGATGCCCCTGGACTGAAGATAAAAAAGAGCGTCTTCATCCATTTGTCCTACCGTACAGCCATGAGAACACCTTACATCATCTGCAAAAATTTCCAATTGAGGTTTGGTATTGACCGTGGCTTTATCATCGAGCAGTATGTTGTTGTTTTGCTGAAAAGCGTTTGTTTTTTGCGCCACTTGGTGGACGTAAATTTTACCATTGAAAACGCCTTCTGATCCTCCCGAAAAAACTCCTTTGTAGTCCTGATGGCTTTCACAATTGGGATGGGCATGATCCACCAAAGTGTAATGGTCTACATGTTGCTGGCCCTCCAGAAGGGTGACCCCTTTGAGGGTGGTATTGCAATGTTGTCCTCCGAGGTAAAAATTCAGATTGTTGCGGATCAATTTTCCTCCCAAGGAAAAAGTATGTACCCTGACATTGCTGTTTTTTTCCTGTGAAATATAAGTGTTGTCGATCAAAGAGGAGGTGGTCAGATCATTTTGAATTTTGTAGTAATCCACCAATGCATCTTGATGAGCGAAAATTTCGGTCACAGAGTTGGTCACTACATGGTGTTCTTTGAGACTTTGGTGGCGTTCTAAGATTTGGACTTGGGCGTTTTGGTCAACCACAATTAAATTGCGAGGTTGCAACCACAAGGCCTTTTCCTTTCCGGTAGAAAAATGAATAATCTCGATGGGTTTTTCGGCTACTGTACTTTTGGGTATATATACATACGCACCCTCTTGGGTATAAGAAGTGTTGAGAGCCGTCAGGCTGTCTTCTGCATTGGTGATTTTATTAAAATAGGTATCGATTAGGGTTCTGTATTTTGCTTTGGACAGTGCTGCGGACATAAGACAGACATCCAATCCATCGTGGGTGGTGTCGGACAAAAAGGGGCTGTAAACACCATCGATAAACACGACCTTGTAGGTGTCGATTTCGTAAAGGAAATATTTCTTTACCTTTTTGAGTTGAATGGTGGTTTCTGCCTTGGGAAAAAGGGCGTAATCCTGGCGCACCATGGCGTTGAGCGAAGTGTATTTCCAAGCCTCATCCTTTCGTGTGGGAAATCCTTTTTTCTCAAAGGTTTTCAGCGATTCCAAGCGCGTTTGGTGTACGGGATCGGAATGGTCTATCCTTTCTTCAAAAGCCAGATGAGAAGCCAATAATTTTTCTTTGAAATCCATACTTTTAGGCCATTTCTTTGATCCAATCGTATCCTTTTTCTTCCAATTCTAATGCCAGCTCTTTGGTGCCGGATTTGACAATTTTTCCATCAAAAAGTACGTGAACAAAATCCGGTACGATGTATTCCAGCAATCTCTGGTAATGGGTAATGACTACTATGGCGTTGTCTTTCGATCGCAATTTGTTGACACCATTGGCCACGATTTTCAAGGCATCGATGTCCAGCCCGGAATCGGTTTCATCGAGTATGGAAAGTTTGGGTTCCAACATGGCCATCTGAAATATCTCGTTTCTTTTTTTTTCTCCGCCGGAAAACCCTTCGTTGAGCGATCGGGAGAGAAAGCGGGAGTCAATTTCTAAGAGGGCCGATTTTTCCCTGATTTTTTTCAGCATAATATTGGCAGGCATGTCTTCCAAACCCTTTGCTTTTCGGGAGGCATTGATGGCGGTTTTTATAAAATTGGTAACGCTAACGCCGGGAATTTCTACAGGGTACTGAAAAGAAAGAAAAATACCTTTGTGGGCGCGTTCTTCGGGAGCCAAATCGGCCAGATCTTCTCCTTCCAACAACATGGTTCCTTGGGTAACTTCATAGTCTTGGTGGCCTGCGATAACAGATGACAGGGTGCTTTTCCCAGATCCGTTGGGTCCCATTATGGCATGAACTTCCCCGGCTTTCACATCGAGGTCGATGCCGTTGAGAATGTGTTTTCCCTCTACTTGGGCGTGAAGATTTTCTATTGTGAGCATGAGTGTGTTTTTTATCCTACCGATCCCTCTAGGGAGATTTCTAATAATTTTTGGGCTTCTACGGCAAACTCCATTGGGAGCTTGTTCAGTACTTCTTTACTAAAACCATTGACCACTAGGGCGATGGCCTTTTCGGGATCTATGCCTCTTTGATTGCAATAAAAAATTTGGTCTTCGCCGATTTTGCTGGTGGTGGCTTCATGTTCGATTTGTGCGGTTTTGTTTCTGGCTTCTATGTAGGGGAAGGTATGGGCACCACATTGGTTGCCCATCAACAAGGAGTCGCACTGGGAAAAGTTTCTGGCATGGGCGGCCCTGGGATGCACCTGAACCAATCCGCGGTAGCTGTTTTGAGATTTTCCCGCAGAGATCCCTTTGGAGATGATTGTACTTTTGGTGTTTTTTCCTAAATGAATCATTTTGGTTCCCGTATCGGCTTGCTGATGGTTGTTGGTTAGTGCTATAGAGTAAAACTCACCGATGGAGTTGTCGCCTTTGAGAATACAAGAAGGGTACTTCCAGGTAACGGCAGATCCTGTTTCTACTTGTGTCCAAGATATTTTGGCATTTTTATGGCAAATCCCTCTTTTGGTAACAAAATTGTAAACGCCTCCTTTTCCGTTTTTGTCTCCCGGAAACCAGTTTTGCACAGTAGAATATTTGATCTCAGCATCGTCCAAAGCAATGAGTTCTACCACCGCAGCATGTAGTTGGTTTTCGTCTCTGGAGGGTGCAGTACATCCTTCGAGGTAACTTACATAGCTGGCTTGGTCTGCAATGACAAGGGTTCTTTCGAATTGCCCCGTACCGGCTTGGTTGATTCTAAAGTAGGTAGATAGTTCCATCGGACATTTCACCCCTTTCGGAATGTAACAAAAAGAACCGTCTGAAAAAACCGCAGAGTTCAGAGCAGCGAAATAGTTGTCCTGAATGGGAATGACCGTGCCGATATATCTTTGAACCAGCTCGGGATGTTCTTGTATGGCTTCTGAAATAGAGCAGAAGATGATTCCTTTTTCGGCCAATGTATCTTTGAAGGTGGTGGCTACGGAAACAGAATCCATAACTATGTCGACAGCTACTCCTGCCAGTTTCTTTTGTTCGTCGAGCGATATTCCCAGCTTATCAAAAGTTTTGAGAAGTTCGGGATCTACCTCGTCCAAGCTGTTGTATTGTGCTTTTTTTTTGGGAGCAGAATAATAGGATATGGCTTGGTAGTCGGGTTTTTTGTAGTGGACATTGGCCCACTGGGGTTCTTCCATGGTTTTCCAAGCTTCAAAAGCTTTCAATCGCCATTGAGTCATCCATTCCGGTTCGTTTTTCTTTTTGGATATATTACGGACAATGTCTTCATTTAAACCTACAGGAAAGGTTTCGGATTCGATGTCCGTATAGAAACCGTATTCGTATTCTTTGGTTTCTAATTCTTTTTTTAATTCCTCCTCAGTATAGGCCATATCAATAATTTGTTATAATGAAAAGCTTTCACCACAACCGCAGGTTCTTTCTGCATTGGGATTGTTAAAAATAAAACCCTTTCCATTCAATCCACCGGAGTATTCTAGGGTTGTCCCCAGCAGATAAAGTAGGCTTTTTTTATCGACCAAAATCCGAACCTGATTGTCTTCAAACAAACGGTCGTTGTCGGTAGGCAGCCGATCAAAGCTCAAATCATAGGACAGCCCAGAGCAGCCGCCGCTTTTTACCCCAACACGGATGTAATCGGCTAAAGGATTATAGCCCTCTTCCTGCATCAATTGGGACACTTTTTCTCGAGCGGCAAGGGATACTTTGATCATTTAAAACATTTATTATTTAAAATGAGTACAAATATAGCGCATTTCCTTTGATTTATGGGCTTTTACTATCAATTCTGACTATTGCAGAATTAAAAATTATTTGAGTTGGGTCTGGGATAATCAAGGCTACTAAGCCTGGGAAGTTGTTTCGGGAGTTTGTCGCAGCAGGTCAGTACCACTGAGCAATTAAAATATCGCTTTTGCCCTTGTTTTTCTGGCCATACAGCTCACTGCTATAGGTTTGACCTACGACCATTACCTTTCCATTTTTGAGAGCCAAGAGATCAAAAGCATAGTCGTGATCTGCCCCGCCCAAGGAATAGGTTTGGGGCGGATATCCGTTGGGGGGCAGGTGCATGAGAAAGAGGTCATTTTCTCCTTGATTATTCAAAAAATCACCATCCGAACTTCTGGAATAACCCGCTACAAAAAACGATCCCCATTGCCAATAGGCGATAGAAGTCCCCTTGTCAAATTCACTCCCTCCCCAGCTGTTGTTCTCTATGATATTTCCGGAAGGATCGAGGGTAATTTGCCATATGTCCGATGATCCTTTGGCGTATAAAACATCTTGATCATTGCTGAAGGTGTTACCGATAATTCTAAAATTTCCGGAAAAGTCTTCAATCACTTTGGATCCTTCATCTATCAATTTCCCTCCAAAAGATTTTTCCCAAAGCAAAGTCCCATCGGGTGAAATCATGATCGCCCACAGGTCATAACTCCCCTTGGCGTTTGTGACGTCTGTGTCGTCGCTTTCTGAGGTTCCCACCACCAAAAAGTTTCCATCTGTGGTTTGGATGGCGTCATAAGATCGATCGTTGTTGGTTCCTCCAAAATAACGCTGCCAGAGAATTTCCCCATTGGCATCGATTTTGTGACACCAAAATTCTCCCACACCATGTCGATTGGATATGGCTGTTTTGCCCGAGTTGCCCAATCCACCGGAGGCGGTCACATCCAGATAGCCATTAAAAAAATACCCCCCGTCTTGGGTTGCAATGATGTTGTAGGCATGATCGTGCCCGGCGTATCCCATGGATTTTTTCCAAATGATTGTTCCCTTGTCGTCTACCTTGATAACCCAATTATCATGGTACCCTTGAGTGGGAGGTACATCACCGTCTTGGCTGTTGCTGTATCCACACAGTACAAATCCCCCCTCTGGGGTTTCGACCAACGAAAACCCAAAATCATCCCCGCTACCTCCATAACTTTTTTTCCAGATCGGGGCTCCTTCTCCATCCAGCACCATCAAAAACATGTCCCAATCGTCGGAGCTGCGATCGACGAAATCACCATCCGAGCTATTGGTACTTCCCACCATAGCAAATCCTCCGTTTCGGAGTGAGATGAGTGCTCTGGCAACTTCCTCATTGCTTCCTCCCAACAGCTTGACATCCAGCAACGCTCCTGAAAAAGTGGCCAGTGTATTGCTGATGATGGATTCTGGAAGACAACTCCAAAACACCCACAGTAACCACAAGACTAAATAAATTCTGAATCTCACTGATCTGATTTAAGGACGAGAAATAAACCGCTTTCAATATCACTAATGGCTATTACACCACTTTCAAAAAAGGGATAGACGCTCCAAGCCCCCCCAAATGAGGTAGAATTATCGGCCGGATAGGAATCAAAATAGCCAATTTCGGACATGTTTTTGTTTCCTAGGTCATCGATCGAAATCGCCCTCAAACCGGCGGTATAGTTGGCCAGATAGAAAATGTCTCCCCTGACATAGCCGTTGTGGTCTATGGCATTGGTGGTTCCCCGATAGGAGGTGTGCAAGGTAGGGCGATCCAGGTCTTGGAGATCGAAGACGATCGATCTCGTCCTGCCTCCATAACCCGATTCGTCCAATTCGTCTCCCAATATAAAAAATCGATGGTCTTCAGTAAGCCATCCTTGGTGTGTATAGCCCACATTGGGGTATTCAACATTGCCGATACTCTTTGGATTTTTCTTGTCGGTCACATCCACAATAGCGAGTTGGTACTCGTTGGATCCAAAAAATATTTCCCTTTCTGTATAGTCCGTATCGGGTCCTTTATATACCACCACCTGTGCATCGTGGCTGTAGCCCGAATCTCCAAAACCTCCTTCCTGCTTGATGTTTTTTGGATCGCTAAGGTTAAGAAAGTGAACCCCTCCATAGTATTGGTCGTTTCTGTCGGTTCCCACGGCATAACCGTATCCCGTGGCTTGGTTGATGACCATATTGTGGGCCGTAGGAATGTCTTTGAAAACAGCATCTGCGCTGAAAGTTTGTTCCGTTTTGACATTTCTCAGACGGGTAAGATCAAAAATTTGAATCCCATGACCGGAGGCTTCACTCACAATATAGGCATGGTTGTCGTAGACCTTGACATCCCGCCAACTGCTTGGTGCTGCGCTGCCCTGTAATTTCCCCAACAAAAGGGGTTGGGTGGGTCGACTGATGTCCACAAAAGCCGTACCATCGTCCAAACCCATCAGTACATATTCTTTAAGGGTTTCAGGATCAGTCCAGCCCCAAACGTCATTTCCGGCCGTGCTCTGAAAGGTTTTCAAATCGATATGTCCCAGCAAATCGTAGCCACTGCAAGGATAGATTGCTGCAAGTCCATTTTTGCAAGGGGTGATCTCGTCTTTGTTAATCGTGGTGGCAGCTCCCGGCGTATCGGGTTCATTGACATCATTATCCTCTGAGACAGCATCTTTTTGGCAAGCCAAAAAAATAGTTGTGTAGGTCAGTAAAAATAAAAGTGTTTCATTTTTCATAGATCAGTTCTGGGTTTAAGGTTTATTTATATGATATAAAGTAAAAAAGAAAAACATAGAATCTCCAAAAACATAGTAATTTTAACAAATGTTTGAAAACAAAAACCATATCCCCCTTTCCGAATTGGGGGAGTTTGGCTTGATCGCCCATTTGACCAAAGATTTTCCATTGGTACAATCTACCACCCAAAAAGGAGTTGGAGACGATGCTGCAGTAATGGACTTTAATGACGGGCAAACGGTCGTTTCTACTGATTTCTTGATCGAGGGAATCCACTTTGATTTGACCTATGTGCCCCTCAAACATTTGGGTTACAAAGCTGTTGTAGTAAACCTATCCGACATTTATGCCATGAATGCCCATCCCACACAACTCACCGTCTCCGTGGCTGTTTCCAATAGATTTCCTCTGGAAGCTTTAGAAGAGCTCTACAGCGGAATTGCCCTGGCATGTAAAAATTACCGGGTAGATTTGGTGGGCGGAGACACCTCATCGAGCACCACCGGCCTCATCCTTTCCATTACGGCCATAGGGCAAGCCAAAAAAGAAAAAATCACCTACCGATCGGGAGCCAAACCCAACGATCTTTTGGTCGTAAGTGGCGACCTTGGCGGTGCCTACATGGGCCTGCAAGTGTTGGAACGCGAAAAAGAAGTTTTCAAGGTCAATCCCAACAATCAACCCGATTTGGCACTCTACAGCTATTGTGTAGAGCGTCAACTGAAACCCGAGGCTAGAAAAGACATTGTTGAACTTTTGGAAGAAATAGAAGTCATCCCCAATGCCATGATAGACATCAGTGACGGGCTTTCTTCAGAATTATTCCATCTCTGCAAAGCCGCAGAAGTAGGTTGTGATCTCTATGAAGAAAAACTACCCGTAGATCCACAAACTTCCAGTACTGCCGAAGAATTTAAAATAAACAGCACCACAGCCCTACTCAACGGAGGTGAAGATTACGAATTATTGATGGCCATCCAGCCAAAAGATTATGAAAAAATAAAAGGTCATCCATTGTTGACCCCCATTGGACATTTTACAGAGCATAAACAGCTTTGCCAATTGATTACCGGGCTGGGACAAACCATTGCGTTGGAGGCCCAAGGATGGAAGAACTTCAATAAAACGAAATCAACCTAGGGCCACATCCAAAGTCATCATCACGATAAAACCACCTATAAACCCCAGTGTAGCGACATCAGTAAATCGATCTTGTTGGGTCTCAGGAATTACCTCTTCTACCACTACAAAAATCATAGCTCCGGCAGCAAAAGCCAATGCATAGGGCAATAGGGGGGTAAAAAAGGTAACCGCCACCGCCCCTACCACACCGGCAACAGGCTCTACAATAGCCGACATCTGACCGTACCAAAAACTCTTGAACCTACTCATGCCCTGCCTTCTCATGGGCATAGAAACGGCAATCCCCTCAGGGAAATTTTGAATCCCGATTCCAATGGCCAGAGCCACGGCACCTGCTATAGAAGCTTCTGGAATTCCTGCAGCCACGCCTCCAAAAAGAACCCCAACCGCCAATCCCTCGGGAATGTTGTGTAGTGTAATGGCCAAAACCAACAAAGTGGTTCTGTGCCATGGGGTCTTTATACCCTCAGACTCTTTAAAATTGATGTGGACGTGAGGCAAAATTTTGTCCAAACCAAAAATAAACAATGCCCCCAAACCAAAACCTACTGCCGCCGGGATAACTTTTACAAATCCTTCGCCCGGAGACATGGCAATCCCCGGAGCCAGCAGACTCCAAAAACTTGCCGCCACCATGACGCCTCCCGTAAAACCGAGCATCCCGTCCAAAAATCCACGATGCATGGTCTTGAACAAAAAAACAAATGAAGCACCAAGAGCTGTCAAAAGCCATGTAAATACTGTTGCAAAAAAAGCCCCCTTAACCGGACTAATTGATGAAAAATAATCAATAATGGACTCCATAATAACCCGTCATATTTCTTTCGCAAAGATAGATAAAAGCCTCATATTCGGCTACTGTAATTTGGATTGACTAATTTTGAACCACAATGAAAAAAAATCATTTTGATTATATCATTTGTGGTGGAGGTGCCTCGGGCTTACTCTTGGCTTACCGTCTGTGTAATGATTCGTTCTTTTCCCACAAATCCATATTGTTGATCGAAAAAGATCTCAAAAACACCAACGATCGTACTTGGTGTTTTTGGGAATCGGAAAAGGGAGATTTGGAGGAGGTGGTTTTCAAAGTATGGGATCATGCCCATTTCAATGCCAATGGATTTGAAGTAGATTTTTCGTTGCATCCGTTTCAATACAAAATGATTCGCAGTATTGACTTTTACAATTGGATGAAAAAACAACTCCCGGCATTTGAACAACTCACCCAAGTCAGGGAAAAAGTAGTCAATATTCATGAAAACAAAGTCCTCACAGAAAAAAACAACTATACCGCCAGTACTGTTTTTTCGAGCATTTTCGACCCCAAAACTTTGTATCAACAATCCAAATATCCTGTTTTACTCCAGCATTTTGTAGGACAGACCATAAAAACCAAAAAACCTTGTTTTGATACCGGAAAAATACAATTCATGAACTTTAGTGTTCCCCAAAAAGGGAATACTCGTTTTATGTATGTACTCCCATTGAGCCCCGACAAGGCATTGGTAGAATACACCCTTTTCTCAGAAAACACCCTTGAGAAGGATGAATATTTGCTCGCCATCAAATCCTTTGTCGAAGACTGGTCAACAGGCGGTTACGAAATCCTGGAAGAAGAAGCCGGAAAAATTCCCATGAGCTGTTACCGTTTTGAACTCAATAACACCCCCACACTATTGCATATCGGAACGGCCGGTGGCTGGACCAAGCCCAGCACAGGATATACCTTCCACCGCATCAACGAAAAGACCAAAACACTCGTAGAATTTCTGAAAAAGGGCCAACCCCTATCTGGCTTTGGCAAAAGAAATCGATTTTGGTTTTACGACTTGCTTTTTATCGATGTATTGTCCAAAGACAATGCCCAAGGTGCCGACCTATTCAGAAGGATGTTTCAAAAAAATACCCCCGAGGTCATCTTTAAATTTTTGGACGAAAAAAGTACCCTTTGGGAAGAATTCCAGATCATGCGTTCATTCAGAGTAGGTCAATTTGTTAGGGCCCTGTGGAACAGAATGTTCTAATGATCTCTTTTCATCAGCCAATCCTTTAACTCCCGAAAGGGCTTTTTTTGATCCTCATCGATACTTAATTGACCTAGCTTGAGGTCGGCAAACTGAGAGTGATGCAAAACCAACTTTTTGGTGTCTGCTTTGGCACCGGAAGACTCATACAAAGCCGTGACTACTGCGATTTTATCTTGAGGAGAGAGATCACCATCTCCTCCCATAAGGGCTTCCATTTGCCGGACTTGGTCTGCAGTACCCCCCTTTTTGGCCAAGTGATAAAGGATGGTTTTTTTATTTTCCAAAATATCGCCCCCAATTTTTTTTCCAAAGGCCTCTTGGTCGCCAAAGGCATCCAAAAAATCGTCCTGCAACTGAAAAGCCAATCCCAACTCAATGCCAAAATCGTAAAGCAACCTCTGATCTGCAGCAGAAGCATCGGCAACAATCGCTCCCATTTGCAAAGCACAGCCTATCAAAACCGCTGTTTTCAATCGAATCATTTCCAAATAGTCTTGTTCGGAAACTTCCTTACTCGTCTCAAAGTCCATATCGTATTGCTGTCCCTCACAAACCTCAATGGCCGTTTTGCTGAACAGTCGTGTCAATTGCCGAAACTTAGGTTCGTCATAAACTTCCAACAACCGATAGGCCAGAATCAGCATGGCATCCCCAGACAGTATGGCCGTGTTGGTATTCCATTTTTTATGAACCGTCACCTGACCCCTTCTCAAAAAGGCTCGATCCATGATATCGTCGTGCATCAGAGTAAAATTGTGAAAAACCTCTACCGCTAGGGCAGCTTGCATCGCTGATTTGGCAGTTTCGCCAAAACATTCTGCAGCCAACAGCGTCAAAAATGGTCGAATCCTTTTTCCCCCCATCTGGATCAAATACTCCATCGGGTCGTACAAGTTTTGGGGGGACTTGTCCTTGCTCAAGGCCTTTAAGGCACGTTCAAATTCGCTGTGGTAAGGATTGAAAATATCCATCGTATTGAATTTCTATAAAAATACTGCGTCATAAGTAAAGCGACGGTAAAAAAAATGTAAACTTTGGAAACTTTTTTTGTTTTAAAAGTTTTCTGTCTTATGTTTGCACAAAAATTGCTATGGAAAAAGAAATCGTCAAAGCGGCTTCTTCTTTGTTCCTCCAGTTCGGCTATAAAGCCGTTACTATGGACGATATTGCGGAGCACATGCACATCTCCAAAAAGACCATTTACGTCTATTTTGAAGACAAAACTGCACTGGTCAGATCGGCGGTTTTTTATGTATTCGACGACATAAAAAACAAAATTATAGACATCCAGTCCACCATAGACAATTCTATAGAAGCCCTCTACGAAACAAAAAAAATTGCTGTTCAGGTTTTGGGCAATAAAGACAAGTCTCCCCAATACCAATTACAAAAATACTTCCCGGCCATTTACGCCGAAGTAAGAAAGAAAGAACTGTCTGCCCTAGGAGCCTCTTTCGAAATGAGCCTCAAAAGAGGGATGAAATCGGGGTTGTTTCGCCCCTCCTTGGACACCGAATTCATCACTTTGATCTATTTCAACGGATTCAGAGGATTAAGAGATATCGAGCTATTCCCGCCGGAAAAATACGAGATAGATCACATCATCGGAAAATTTATCGATTACCACCTCAGGGCCATTGTTACCACAAAAGGGTTGGCCTTTTTAGAAAACTATAAAAAAAATATGCAACTCCATGAAGATTAAATTATCGCTGTTTTTTAGTGTCTTCCTCCTGGTGGCCCATGCCCAAGATTTACCAAAATCCCTTTCGCTAGACGAAGCCATCCTCTATGGTCTGACCAACAACCGATCCATCATCAACGCCGATCGTGAAATTCAAAAAGCCAAGAAAGACCGCTGGAAAACCATTGCCTCGGGCTTGCCGCAAATCAGCTCGGACATTAATTACCAAAACTTTTTGAAAATGCCCGTTTCTTTGGTTCCCGCCGAGTTTTTCGGTGGAAATC
Source organism: uncultured Flavobacteriaceae bacterium (assembly GCA_964528935.1). Classification (GTDB taxonomy): domain Bacteria; phylum Bacteroidota; class Bacteroidia; order Flavobacteriales; family Flavobacteriaceae; genus UBA8316. The sequence continues at coordinate 11,743 of CAZGUB010000021.1, forward strand.
CCGGAGAATTTGCCGAACTAACCTTTGGAACAGAGCAAAACATGATCGGAGCCGTAAAAATGGAACAACTCATTTTTGACGGATCATATTTGGTCGGACTCGAAGCCTCTAGGGTTTACCTCTCCATATCCCAAAATCTTTTCGAAAAGACACAAATCGAAATCAAAAAACTCATCACCACACTCTACACCAACACCCTGCTGGCCAAATACAACATTATGTTTTTGGAAAAAAACCAAGCCACGCTAGAAAACAACCTCGAAGAAATACATCAACTGTTTCGAAACGGCTTTGAAGAGGAAGAAAGTGTAGAGCAAATCCGGCTTTCCCTATCCCAAATCAACAGCCGATTGAAATACGCCAAAAACCTTCAAGAAATAGAAGCCAATATGTTGAAATTTGTCATCGGTTACCCCCTAGAGGAACCCCTTAAATTGAGCGACGAGCTGGATGATATTTTCAACGAAGAACTGTATTTCCAAACCCTGCCCTCGACCGACAATCTGCAGAACAATATCGACATCAAAATTGCCGATAACAACGTTAAAGCAGAAACTTTGCTCCTGAAATTAGAAAAATCCAAAGCCCTGCCCACGATCAACGGCTTTATCAACCAAACCTATACCGGCAACAGCAACGAATTTACATTTGCCGACAACAACCAAAAATGGTATGGTTCCTCCCTGTTGGGCCTCAATGTAAGGATTCCCATTTTCAGTTCACTCGGCAGAAGTGCTAGCACCCAAAAAGCAAAAATCAGTCTGGATCAGGCCAAAACAACCCTCGAAGAAACCCAAACCAAAATTAGAATCGAAGTCAATGCCGCCCTGAATGAATACCAACTGGCAGTAGACAATTATTTTACTGAAAAAGAAAATCTAAAGCTGGCCGAGAGCATCGCCAAAAAAAATCAAATCAAATTTTCCGAAGGCATGGTAAAAAGTTTTGAATTGCGCATGGCACAACAGCAACTCTACAATGCCCAAAACAGTTTTGTAGCTGCCATACAAAAAGTCATCGCCAACAAAGTAACCCTAGAAAGCCTTCTCAAACAAAACAACATTCAATAAGTCATGAAAAAAATCATTTATATCCTCTGTTTTTCTAGCCTTTTGGCCGCTTGCTCCAGCGATCGATCTGTCTCGGCCACCGACCTAATTGCCGCCAAAGACTTGGACGGACTCAAAGCACTAAAAGACGAAAAAACAAAAAACCTCAACACACTAAAATTGGAGTTGAATCAAATCAACACCGCCATTTTGGATTTGGATCCCTCGGAAAAATTACCGCTTGTCTCTGCTATAGAACTACAGCCCGAAAATTTTGACCATTTTGTCGAAATACAAGCCAACATCAAAACACGCCAAAATGTATTACTCTATCCAGAATTCAACGGCATCCTCAAAAAAATATACGTCCAAGAAGGGCAAAAAGTAAAAAAAGGAAAACTCCTGGCGCAAATAGACGACGCCGGGCTGAGAAACCAATTGGAACAATTGCAAATCCAAGCCGAGCTCTCCAAAACCAGTTACGAAAGAATACAAAGACTTTGGGATCAAAACATAGGTTCTGAAATGGAATTGCTAAAAGCCAAAACTGCCTATCAAGCTCAACAACAAGCCATCGCTCAGTTGAAAAAACAACTGGAACGAACTCAAATTTTGGCTCCATTCTCCGGAACCATCGATGAAATTGTTGCCAACACAGGTGCCAACCTAATGCCTGGACAAACCCCTGTCATCAGAATCGTGAACCTTCAAAATATGTACAGTGAAGCCAGTGTACCGGAAAGCTATCTCACTCAAATCAAAAAAGGAACTGCTGCTACCGTAGTAATTCCTATGTTGAGAAAAAATATAGAAACCACCATTCGTCAAACCGGAAATTTTATCAACCCCAACAACCGCAGTTTTAGGGTAGAAGCCCCCCTAGACAACCCCGATGAGATGATCAAACCCAACCTGAGTTGCAAACTGAGCATTAATGACTACAGCAACCCCCAAGCCCTCATGGTACCCCTCCAAGTCATTAAGGAAAACGCCAACGGCGAAAAATACATTTACAAACTTATTCCCATCGGCAAAGACCACGTTTTTCAAACCCAGCAAGTATTTGTTAAACTCGGAAAAAAGGGCCACGACAAAATAGAAATCCTCCAAGGCTTACAAGCCGGGGATCGGATAGTAGATGAAGGAGCCAATATTGTTGAAAATAACCAAAGGGTAAAAATTATTCGATAAATGAGTGCCAAAAAAATGAAAAAAATACTCAAAGAATTTCCCCTATCGAGCTGGGCCATAGACCACAAAACTGTAATCTATGTCATCATGGCCCTGTTCTTCTTTATGGGCATCCGCTCCTACAACATCATGCCCAGAGAAAGCTTCCCTGAAATCAATGACACCAGAATATTCGTCTCTGCTGTATTCCCCGGAAATACTGCCGAAGATATCGAACGCCTGATTGTCGATCCCCTCGAAGATGCCCTCAAAGGCGTTT
>CAZGUB010000022.1:0-14093 GCA_964528935.1 uncultured Flavobacteriaceae bacterium
GAAATGAGCCCTGCCTGATCGGTCACATCGACAAATTTACCCTTGTCGTTTCGCATGAGTTTGTCTGAGTAAGTTTTGTTTTTTTGTTTTTTGTGGTGTCTCGAGATTTTGCCCAAACCGGAATATTCTTGGGAGGAATGGTTGAGGATGTACAGGTCCAAATCTCCATCGTTGTCATAATCGAAAAAGACACCTTGTGTGGTGTATCCGGAGTCGTCCACCCCATATTCCTTTCCTTTTTCGGTAAAGGTCAGATCGCCATTATTGATAAAAAGGAGGTTGCGTCTTTTTCCGGGGTCGTTGGCGGCCGATCGACAAACGTAAATGTCCAGCCAACCATCGCCATTGACATCAGCCATGGTGGTTCCCGTATTCCATAGGCCTGCGGCAAAAACTCCAGCCTTTTCAGCCACTTCTTCAAATTTAAAATTGCCTTGGTTGATGTACAGACGGCTGCCCACCATATTTCCGGTAAAATAAATATCTACCAGACCATCGTTGTTGACATCGCCGGTGGCTACCCCTCCTCCATTGTAGAGGTATCCGTAATTGAGTACGTTGAACTGTTCGGTTTCTTGCAAGGGATTTTGAAAATTAATCCCTGTACTGCTCGATGGCATGAGGGTAAACATTTGGTCTGCACTAGGTGTGCAGGCCATCCCTATCAGCAAGGGCAAATAAAAAAAATTTTTTGAAATCAGGCTCATTTTCATTTAGGCAATTTTTAGAACATTAAATTCTAATTTAATAAAAAAACAAAAGCCTGTAAAAATTACAGGCTTTTATTCAAATACTTTTTAATAAAGGATTTAGAAGTTAGGACCTCCTGTATCCCACCACAGACGGGTTCCGATTTCATCGGGTCCACCCAAGGCAGAAACACCAGAAGCATAACCAGAAGCGTTGCTGGTTCTTTCCCCTACGGGGAATACCATTCGCTTCATAAAGTCATCGGCTGCGATAACTCCAAAATCGGAATTACTATCATTCTTGTAAAGATAAGGTAGCTTGGGATACCCTGTTCTTCTGTGATCTACCCACGCCTCGATAGAGTTGGTGTAGGCTGCGATCCATTTTTGAGTGATAATTTTTTCGAGTTTTTCCTCATTGGTTCCGGCTTCGTCCCATGCAACCGTAGCAGTGATTCTGCTGACAAAGTCATTGACATCACCAGTTTCTACTACATCATCATAATCTAAGGGTGTACCAGTGTTATTGGCTAAATATCCAGCAGGACTTCCTGCTCCCCAAAATGCAAAGGACTGATTTACGCCTTCCTCATAGTGTTGTTGGGCAGACAATGGAGTGGACCATCCTCTAAGGTTGGCCTCCGCAAGAATTAGATGAGTTTCTGCAGCATCAAAGAGCTTTCTATTTGATGCTGTTTTAAAATCCTCACTAATTGTTGAATAGGGTAGGTGAAGATCTTTGGTCGCAAGAAACGCTCCGTTTAGAATTCCTTTGTAGGGGAAATCAGGATGATCGGCAACTAAGCTGGCATCAGATACTGGAGCCCAGTATTTGGCAGCTCTGGGATCGTCATATCCTCCCAGGATAGATTCCATTGAAGCACTCATACGGGTATCATTCCAAGAGAAACAAATTGTGACTTCGTGGAAAGGATTACCATAAAGCGACAACATAAAGTTATCAGCGTTAGTGGTGATCAATCCTCCAGGGTCATTGATCGCTTTTTCTCCTTGTGTTTTGGCCAAGGCAGGAGCAACTTTGGAAATTCTCATCGCCAAACGTAGTCTCAAAGAGTTGGCAAATTTGATCCAACCGGAAACACTGCCTCCATAGCTGGCATCAAAAGCCTTAAACCCACTGTAGTCTTTGTTGGCCGAGAAAGTAGATACAATCTGGTCCAGTTCACTGAACCATGTATTGTAAAGCGCTTCTTCAGAGTCGTAATTCACATCTCCTTGGGTTCCATAATTTGAATAAATGAGTGGACCGTGGTATGCTGTTAACCTTGAAACTCCAAAAATCTGAATAAGCTTGGCCCATTGAACAAACATATCATATCCATCTGCTTCCGCAATCTGAATTACTTGTCGACCAGGTGCCATTATGCTACCGTAAATTCTATTCCAATACTGGTGAATCCACCTTGGATAGTATGTGGTATTATTTACACCTCCAACAAATGGAGTTGGTGTCGCATAGTGCTTTACCCAAGAATCATTATTAAGGTTGTGCATTACTTGGTTACCACTGATCGCATTCAACATAGATGGGAAGTATGCTCCAATGTGGTTAAAGTTTTGCTTTAATGACTCATCAGTAATTTGATTAGGATTGGTATTCAATTCAGCAAAATCATCTGTACACGAATATAACGTGACCAATCCAAGAGTAAGAATAAATAAAAGGTTTTTTCTCATCTTAATAAATTATTTAAAAAGTTAATCTAAGGTTAACACCTATAGTTCTTGTAGAAGGCAAATTGAAGTTATCAATCCCTTGGTTATTTCTAGTTGTGCTCATGGCGAGTTCAGGATCAAACGGTGCCACTGCAGTGTAAAATAAATTATTACCAATTAGGGATAGACTAGCACTCTCAACAGGAATACCTAAAGCTGCTGTATCTAAATTATAACCTATTGATAATTGGGTAAGTCGGATGTTTGTGCGATCATACACATAATCTTCACCAATACCATTACGATCTCCAGTAGCAGTGTACCAACTAAAAGCATTTGCTTTTGTAACAGCTGCTCCATTTTCGTCAACAGCATTAACTGTAACTCCACCGTTGTCTCTGGCTTCTCCAGACCTTGCAGATACTCCAAAACCATTCAACATAGTTTCGGTATGAGAATATACCTCACCTCCAAATTTACCATTGATGATAAATCCAGCAGTGATTCTGTCTCCAAAGGTAAAGTTATTGGCCCAACCCAAACTAAAATCAGGTTCAGCATTACCGGAGTATTCCCAATCAGCTGTAGCTAAGGGAACACCCTTTTCCATCATAATCCTGCCTTGAGCATCTCTTCGGTATCTCTTAACATATAAATCGCCTATTGATCCTCCGGGCACAAAACGAGATTGAACGGCATCTCCACCTCCAGTCCCAAGGCCAGCAATATCAGGGTGTATTGATACAACCTCATTGTTATTCTGAGTGAAATTAAGAGTGGAAGTCCAAGATAAATTGTCTTTTTCTATAATATTACCTCTTAAACTAATTTCAACACCTTTGTTAACTATCTCACCTGCATTAACAAAATAGGTAGTATAACCAGATCCAGAGGGAGCAGCGAGTGACAAGAACTGGTCTGTACTTGTAATGTTATAGTATGCCAAATCAAGACCAATTTTATTGTTCATGAATCTAAGATCTAATCCAAATTCAGTGGTCTCAATCAGCTCAGGCTTTAAATTGGTAAATGGTTGTTGGGTATTCCTATTAACACCACCAGCAGCCGTAACAGTGTTAGCAGGGCTAATTCTGTTGAATGGCACTTCATTACCTACAGTAGCGGCAGAGAATCTCAATTTAGCAAAACTAATTATTTGAGGTAAACTTACCATTTCAGATACAACCGCAGATAATCCGTATGATGGATAGAAGTAAGACTCGTTTCCAGTACCTGCTAGAGTAGATGCCCAGTCGTTTCTTCCGGAAACATCCAAGTATAACATGTCTTTATAACCAAAAACAAAATTTCCAAATAACGCTTGCTTTTCAACACGACTACCCAATGTAGATTGTACTTGAACGTTGGTAGGGAGGTTTTGGAAGTTAAATTCATTAGCGTAAAATAACAAACCGTCATTACCAGTTGTTACAGAAACACCTTCTCCAAATTTCTGGTGTTGAAGAGATGCTCCAGCTACAGCAGTCAAGCTTAAAGATTCAAACAGGTTATCATTATATGTCAGAATAGCATCTGTGTAAAATAACTCATCATTAAATTTCTTGTAATCCCATCGGCCATTATCACCTGTATTTGTTGGGTTAGAAGAAGCTGCATGTTGTTGCTCGAATTCCTTGGTTGAATAATCTAAAGAAGCTCTAGCTTGGAAAGTTAATTTCTCTGATAACTGATAATTAATATTCAAGCTGGAAATAGCTCTTTTGATTTTGTCGTCCTTGGGTTGATTGTTCAGCAACCAAAAAGGATTTGACAAGAAGTGGTAATTAGCATAAATGTTTTGCTTATAAGTATTGCTAGCAGCGTCGAAAATTTGATAATTATTTTCGAAATCAGACCAGTTCCTTTCTCTAGGAAAAGTGTAGAGAGCTACTAAAGGGTTAAGGTAGTAACCGGATGGTCCCCTGTTGTGGGTATTTTCATCAGCAAGGATAACGTTGGAGGTGATAGTCATTTTATCGTCAAACAACTTAGTTGATTGCTTGAAAGTAACGTTATTCTTTTGATATTTAAATGTAGGAACTATACCGTCAGATGTACTATTGTAATATGAAAAATAAGCAGTAGTTTTTTTCGTACCTCCACTAACAGATACTGAATTTACATAATTGGCACCGGTTTGGAAGAAATCATCAACATAGCTACTGTCATAATTCCCACTTGTTGAAGACCAGCTATTTTGACCTCCTCCTTCAGCTCCGTAATTAAACTGGAGCTCAGGAAGTTTAATAACACTTTCGAAAGTTACACCAGAGTTGATTGTAACAGTGGCTTTTCCTTCTTCACCAGATTTAGTAGTAATTAAAATTACACCATTGGCTCCCTGGCTACCATAGAGTACAGATGCGTTGGCACCTCTCAAAATATTTATACTTTCAATGTCGTCTGGGTTTATTTGTGACAAACCATCACCTTCATCAATTCCTCCCCATACACCGGGTTGGTTACCCTTATTGTTTACTATGGGCACACCATCAATAACAATTAGAGGTTCACTGTTACCACTTAATGATTTCATTCCCCTAAGAACGATACGAGTGGACCCCCCAGCACCAGAACTACTTTTTCTGATTTCAACACCGGCAGCTCTACCTGTCAAACTGTTTGCAAAACTGATGTCGCGTGCTTGGGTAAGATCCTCGGCCTTTACCGTTTGGCTGGCATAGGTTAGGGTTTTTTCTTCCCTTTTGATCCCCAAGGCGGTTACAACGATTTCATCCAAGGCATTACCTTCTTGGAGCGATACGTTGTAAACACCATCGGCTCCCACCACCACTTGCTGGGATTCGTAACCGACAAAGCTGATTTCGAGGGTGGACCCTTCGGCAGCGGAAATGGTATAATTTCCGTCAAAATCGGTGGTCGCCCCTTCGTTGGTCTCAACCACAACAATTGTTGCTCCCGGTAGCGGCACGCCCTCTTGGTCGGTGATGGTACCGGTTACAGATTTTTGTGCAAACAAAAAGCCGCTCAATAACAAGCACAGGCTCATGAATGCATTTCTTACTGATTTTTGTTTCATAATTAATTTGAATTGGTTTAAAAAAAATTCAACTGGTCTAAATAATTAATTTAGCGCATAAATATAGTAAATAATATTAAATCTTAAAATTTTGTTAATTGAAGTGCATTTTTTTAAACAAAGTTCTCCTCCCAAAGGAGTCAATGGGGCGCCTTACTAAAAACTATTTTTCTATGCCTCATCGTTCCCAAAAAAATTTTTACATTGGTCATCAACTCCGGTTTAAATGACCTAAAAACATCCAAAATGAAAACCAAGCTATTTCTAAGATCTTCCTCTTTAATGCTGACCCTACTGTTTGCCTTCAGCTCCACCCACAGCATCGCTCAAGAAAAAATTACTGAAGAAAATGTGGCTTTCCCCACCTACGATTTCGGCGATCCCAATCCCCTGCCGGCTTTTATCTTTAATCCCAAAATATATCCCTACCACAAATTTCAAGGCTATGCCTTCGAAAAATCAAACAAAAAATTAAAAAAAATCACTTTGGAAAATCCTTGGATCGAGGTACTGGTTTTTCCCGAGGTAGGGGGAAAAGTCTGGGGGGCCACCGACAAAAGCAATGGCAATGAGTTCATCTACAAAAACGAAGTGGCCAAATTCAGGAACATCGCCATGCGAGGCCCATGGACCTCTGGAGGGATCGAATTCAATTTTGGAGTCATCGGCCACCACCCCGGCACCGGCACACCCGCCGATTATCGCCTGAGCGAGCTTCCCGACGGGGGTGTGATGTGTACGGTAGGAGGTATAGACCTGCCCTCCAGAACCCAATGGCGAGTGAAAATCATTTTGCCCAAAGACCAGAGTGCTTTTACTACCCGAGCCTTGTGGTACAACCCCACAGACATCGAGCAGGCCTACTACAACTGGATGACCGCCGCCGCCGCCGCCCGCCAAGACTTGGTCTTCTACACCCCAGGCAATCAGTACCTGACCCATGGCGGGATGGCCAAAAGCTGGCCCCTAGACCCCCTCAACCGGGACTTGTCCCAATACCGACAAAACAATTTTGGGCCCAGCAAGTCCTACCATGTGGTGGGCGAATACAATGATTTTTTTGGTGGCTATTACGAACAGCGCAACACCGGTTTTGGCCATTGGGGGCGTTACGACGAGATCCCCGGGCAGAAATTATGGCTTTGGAACCTCTCCCGAGCCGGAGGCATCTGGGAAGACCTCCTCACCGATACCGATGGTCAATACATCGAATACCAAGCCGGAAGGCTCTTCGTTCAGTATTTTCCCGGCGAAGAAAACCCCATCAGTCAAGCCACTTTCGAGCCCCACCTCTCCGACCAGTGGACAGAGGTGTGGTTTCCGGTCAAAGACATTGGTGGAATCCGTGAGGCCTCCCGATTTGGTGCCTTGAATGTGGTCGAAACCGGCCAGGCTTTGGAAGTAAAAATCAATGCCTTCAAAGCTGCCCAAAGCGCAATAAAGCTCTCCAGTAATGGAACAACCCAAAAACAAATGCTGCAAACCACCCCCAACAGCACCCACACCCTTTCTTTTGTAAAACCCAGTGGCTCCTATACCCTTGAAATACCAGGATTGGAATTGAGCTACCGATCCGAGCCGGCCTTGCTCGAAAGAAGTTTTGACGCTCCCCAAGGGATTGTCCAAAATACCCTCACCAAAAAATTTTTCGAGGCCAAAGACGCCCAACGCTACCGAGATTACCCCCTGGCAGAAAAACTACTCACCACCCTTCTGGACGAAGATCCGCTCCACCTGGAGGCTAGGCAAGAATTGTCCTTTCTCTACTATCGCAAGGGGCAATACCAAAAAGCCTTGGATGTGGCCAATACCGGTTTGCAAATCGATGCCTATCACAACGGTTTGAACTATGTAGCCGGCATCGGCCACATGGCCCTAAAAGACGGGGTCAACGCCAAGGAGCATCTGGGGTGGGCCGCCCGATCTGCCGCCTATCGTTCTCCGGCCAACGCCCTGCTGGCGCAGCTCCACCTCATCGAAAAAAAATATAACGATGCCGAGCACTACAACAACATCGCCCTAAATTTCAATGGCGAAAACATCAACGCTTTGTCTCAAAAAGCGCTCTTGCATCGCCTAGAGGGCGACCAAGAAAAAGCCTTGCAGACCTTGGAGCAAATAGAGGAAATCGACCCCTTGAACCACTTTGTGTATTACGAAAAATACCGGTGGGGAATGACAGACGCACAGTCAGTAGTACAGTCGCATCGCTCGGAGTTTCCCGATCAAACCTTTTTAGAATTGGCCCTGTTTTACCACAACAGAAATCTCAAAGACGAGGCGATCGAGATTCTAGAAATGAGCCCTGAACGGCTGTTGAATCGTCTTTGGCTGGCTTATTTGAAAAACGACATCCAGGCCCTGCAATCGCTGAGCGAAGCATCGATTGCTTTTGTTTTTCCATTCAGGAACGAAAGTTTGGAGATGCTGAATTGGGTGATGGCCCACCACAACGCTTGGTCGTTCCGTTACCTTATGGGGTTGAACCTTTTGGGCCGCTCGCAGTGGGAAGAAGGGGTCGACACCTTCATATCCTTGGGATCCCAACCCAAGGATCCTCTTTTTTATTTTATCCGCGGTATGTTATTCAAAAAACAAGGAATTTCCTCCTATCAAAATGACCTGCAGTACGCCCATGAGCAATCGCCCAAAAACTGGCGTTATGCCTTTGCGTTGGCAGAAGACCTTTTCCAAAAAGGGGAACACAGGGCCGCACAGAAAATCATTCAAAAAACCTACAAGCAAGACCGGGAAAACTATTTTGCCGGCATGCTTTTGGCGCAGGTACTCAATGCCCTCCAGGCATACGATTCGGCCATCGAGCTGCTAAAAGACCTAAGGATTTTGCCTTACGAACACGCTACCGAGGGACGCAAAATCTATACCGCTGCCCATGTGGGCAGTGCCCTGCAGGCCATTCAGAAAGGCGATCTCGGCAAGGCCAGCGACAGACTCCAGAAAGCTTTGTTGTGGCCCGAACATCTGGGAGTGGGCACACCCTTCGACCCCGAGGAGCGGTGGGAACAATTTCTGATGGCTTATTTACGCCATCACGACCAGCAGGCCGCATCAGCCAAAAAAACCTTGCAAAAGGTGGCCCAATTTTCTCAACAGCAAATGCTGCATCCCTCCAAGTACCATATTTTGGGAATCTATGCCTTGGAACAAACCCAAGGCAAAGATGCGGCAAAACAGTTTATCGCACAGCTTTTGGCTTCGCCACACGGAACTTCGGCTCCAACCAAAGCCTTGGTGGCCTACTATTTCGCCCAGCCCCAAGTAGAATGGAATAAGTCATTTATCGGCCGGTTGGCAGATTTTTTGCAAACCCAATAGGGAAATGGCACACTGCTGGTCTAAGGCAATACCAGCTTTTCGCTGACAAATCGCCCGACTTGGCGACCCTGTTCCAGTCCGGCCTCGATGGCTTTGCGGTAGTGAATCCCACCATAGAGCCTGCTGATAGCGGCTTCCTCGGCGGCCTGTTTAAAAGACCGGTAACTGCGTACCGGCAAGTCATAGGGCAGTTCGGTATCGTCGTCGAAGGCAATGTTGTCGCCAAAAAATTGAGTCAGTAAAACCGATGCCGCTCCGGAAACTACAGAGTGCCCGCTGGTGTATTCTGGAAAGGGTGGGGTCTGTAGCAATGGGTACCAGTCTTGATCCAGCACCTTGTTGATGATGGTTTCGGGACGAATCAAATTGCTTCGGTACTTTTCGTCCCAGCAGCTGATAAAGGCATCGGCAATGGCGATGGAAACTTTGGCGTAGGCTGCTACGGTGGTGTAGAGATTGGCATTGCGGTTTCGGGCCACAATCTTGGTGATACCAATCCAGTGAGCCCCCGGACTTATTTTTTTGAGGGCAAACATCACATGCCCTTTGTGGGTGGAAACGTAGGGGTTGCAATCCCAAAACTTGGCGATTTCCTCTCTTTCGTCTTGCTGTTCGTTTTGCTGAATGTCTTTTACCACTTGGTAAACCTCCATCAGCTCTTGGTAAAAGTCGGAGTGGGGTTCCATGGAAAAGGCAGGGGGTGGCTCGGGCTTGAACTGGTCGGAGGCACGGAGCAGAAAAGGCCTGAGCTTGCTCCAGTGGGGTTCGATGCCGTCCATATAATCGGGTGGGGTGGGCTGCCAGCGCGAGGGACTGTCGAAGTCTACGTGAAACTTGGGGTAGGTGCGGGTTTCCTTGTAGTGGTCTTGATCATACCAGGCCTTGATCTCTGTAACCACTTGGGTGGCGTATTGCCGGGAGGCCTTGAAAACTTTTGGGTTTTGATCTTTCCAGTTTTGGGACAAAGCATCGATGTAGGCCGTCATCCTGTCCACAGAAAAGATCAGGCTTTTTCCCACTTCCAAATAGGCGATCAGGGCGGCGAGTTTGTGATTGACCAGACTGTCTTTGGAGGGGGCAATGCCGCTGTAACCGTTGAGGATGTGGGCATGGGAAGAATAGGGGTTGTCTGTTTCTTGGGCGAGGATTTCATAGGCCGCCAAGTTGGAATAGGCATAGACACGGCTGGCCAAGGGGGGAGAAAAGATGTCGTGCACCATCACGGCAGTTAGCTGGTCTTGGGCTAAGTGGAAATCTTCGGCCCTAACGACGATCGGAGTATGGGATTTTTGGCAGTGGGTGAGCAAGACCAAAGACAAAAAAGTAAAAGCAAGGGCACTGTAAAACCTTCTTTTGGACAATGTAGGAAAATGCACTTTTGAAATTTTTCCAAAATTAGTCAATTTTCCAACCTACCCCGGCAAAAAGGGATTAAAATAAGCCCCCAAACATGAATTTGAGGGCTTTTGGAGAGTAGGGCATTTGTCTCCAATTCTATTTTTTTGCCTACCACAATTTGGTGGCTTGCTCATCGTCTCCTTTGATTCTGTTGGCATTATTTAGGTTGTCGCCATTTAAGTTATTTGCTCCGGAGCCATAGCGCATTCTTTAGGTATATTTAACGTTTAAGGTAGTTCCCAACTAATTAATGTCAGAATCGGTAACCCCTACCCCCAGATACAGCATCCAATAAATACTCGCAAACAAGGTGTATGGGAAATTGAAATTCACTCTACGAATTTCCTCGATTAGCTACTTAAAAAGAAAAGGTTTCTTTTTAGACCCTCGTAGCGGGTTCTTTTAACGGCACTGTTTTTAAAAATGAGCTCGAAGGTGGTCTCGGTGAGTTCTTCCCAGTCTTTTTGAAGGTATTGTAGCAACTCGGGTTGAGGCTCGAACAAGGGCTCTCGGTGGGGCTTGGAAAAGCGGTTCCAAGGGCAGACGTCCTGACATACATCACAGCCAAAAGCCCAGCCGTCCATTTTACCTTGAAATTCGTCCGGAATCTGATCTTTGAGTTCGATGGTGAGGTAAGAAATACATTTACTGGCATCGATTTGGTAGGGAGTGAGGGCCTGGGTGGGACAGGCGTCTATACAGGCGGTACAACTTCCGCAGTGGTCGGTGGTGGTGGTGTCGTATTCCAATTCGAGATCGAGAATTATTTCGGCAATAAAAAAGAAAGACCCGACTTTTTGGGTAATCAAATTGGTATTTTTTCCGATCCAGCCCAGTCCGCTTCTCGCGGCCCATGCTTTGTCCATTACCGGAGCAGAATCGACAAATACCCTTCCATTGATCTCTCCTGTTTCTTCTTGAAGGATTTGAAAGAGTTGCTTGAGCTTGTCCTTGATCACAAAATGGTAATCGGTTCCGAAGGCATATTTAGAGATTTTTGGTGCTCCTTTTGCTTGTTGCTTTTCCGGATAATAGTTGAACAATAGGGAGACCACGCTTTTGGCTCCTGGGACTAATATTCTGGGGTCTAGGCGTTTGTCAAAATGGTTTTCCATATAGGCCATTTGCCCATGTCGGCCTTCCTTTAGCCACTGCTCCAAACGGGGAGCCTCCTCCTCCAAAAATTCGGCCTTGGAAATACCACAAGATAGGAAACCCAAATCTTTGGCAATGGATTTGATCTTCTGGGTGTATTCTTTTCTATGACCCATCAAAATAACCCTTCTTGATGGTCTTTGATTCTGCCCAGATGCTTATAAGCCAATGCGGTAACTTCCCGGCCTCTAGGGGTTCTAACCAAAAACCCTTCTTGGATCAAAAAAGGTTCATAGACCTCCTCCAAGGTTTCTCCATTTTCTGACACGGCAGTAGCCAGTGTGGTGATCCCTACGGGACCGCCCTTGAATTTGTCGATCAGGGTGGTAAGAATCTTGTTATCCATTTCGTCCAGTCCGTGGGCATCGACATTAAGGGCTTTAAGGGCATAGCGGGTGATCTCGAGGTCTATTTTTCCGTCTCCTTTGATCTGGGCAAAGTCCCTGACCCTTCTGAGTAGGCCATTAGCAATTCTAGGGGTTCCTCTGCTCCTGCCGGCAATTTCGATGGCCGCCTCGGGGCTGATACCCACATTGAGGATATTGGCACTGCGCTCCAAGATGGTGGACAAAAGCTCGGTATTATAATACTCCAGTCGGCTGGTAATACCAAATCGAGCCCGCATGGGGGCGGTCAGCAAACCGGAACGGGTAGTGGCGCCGACCAACGTAAAGGGATTGAGGTTGATCTGTACTGTACGCGCATTGGGACCGGTTTCGATCATGATGTCTATTTTATAGTCCTCCATGGCCGAGTATAAATACTCCTCAACAATGGGGCTCAACCGGTGGATTTCATCGATAAAAAGGATGTCTCTGGGTTGGAGATTGGTAAGCAAACCGGCCAGATCTCCGGGCTTGTCCAACACCGGACCGGATGTCATCTTGATACTAGCCTCCAGCTCACCAGCCAAAATATAGGCCAAGGTGGTTTTTCCCAATCCGGGAGGGCCGTGAAAAAGGGTATGATCCAATGCTTCTTCTCGTTGGTTGGCGGCGGCGACAAAAACTTTGAGGTTTTCCAAGATGCTTTCTTGCCCAGCAAAATCGTCAAAACTTTCGGGCCGAAGGGCCCTGTCTATGTCTTTTTCCTCTCTAGAAAAATTGGCATCGGTAGGATCTAAAAACTCATTCATCTCCAACAAAGATAATTGTTTTCCGTCTTAGATATTAAATCCTCTGGAAATGTTCTCCAGCCGGAGAAGAAACCTACTCCAAAAAAAAAGCTACCATGAGGCAGCTTTCAATCCATTGTTTGATTTAATGTTGAAGTTCTTCTTCTCCTTTTTTAAGCGGAATGTGTTGGGGAACAAAATCTTCCTTGTGCCCGGGCTTGGAATAGTCATAGGCCCAGCGGTGTACTTCGGGAATAGCTCCTTCCCAGTTGCCGTGGATGTGTTTGATGGGAGCCGTCCACTCCAAGGTATTGGAACGCCAAGGGTTTTGCTCGGTGGGTTTTCCATAGTAAATGCTGTGGATAAAATTGTAGAGAAAAACCAATTGTGCCGCCCCGGCAATCAACGCAAATACGGTAATAACCACGTTGATGTCTGCCAAATCGTCGAAATAGGGAAATGCTGTGTTGGTATAATATCTTCTTGGGAGCCCGGCCATTCCAATAAAGTGCATGGGGAAAAATACGCCGTAGGCACAGATGGCAGTAACCCAGAAATGAACATAGCCCAGGTTCTTGTTCATCATGCGCTTAAACATTTTGGGGAACCAGTGGTACACCCCGGCAAACAATCCGTAGAGGGCAGAAATTCCCATCACCAAGTGGAAGTGGGCCACCACAAAATAGGTGTCGTGAACGTTGATGTCCAGCGTACTGTCTCCCAAGATAATTCCGGTCAGTCCACCCGAAATAAAGGTGGAGACCAAACCTATGGAGAACAGCATGGCCGGGTTGAGCTGTAAATTTCCTTTCCACAAGGTGGTGATATAGTTGAAAGCTTTTACCGCAGAGGGGATGGCGATCAGCAGGGTAGTAAAGGTAAATACCGAACCCAAAAAGGGATTCATACCCGAAATGAACATATGGTGTCCCCATACGATGGTCGACAGAAAGGCGATGGCCAAAATGGAGGCCACCATGGCGCGGTATCCAAAGATGGGTTTTCGAGCGTTGGTGGCAATAATCTCCGAGGTGATGCCCAAAGCCGGTAACAATACGATGTATACCTCAGGGTGCCCCAAAAACCAAAACAGGTGTTCGTAAAGCACCGGAGATCCTCCTTGATAGTGGAGTACCTCGCCCTGAATAAATATATCCGACAGGAAAAAAGAGGTGCCAAAGCTTCGATCCATGATGAGCAACAAAGCCGCAGATAACAATACCGGAAAGGAAACCACACCGATAACGGCGGTGATAAAAAATGCCCAGATGGTCAAAGGCAGACGACTCATGGTCATCCCTTTGGTTCTGAGATTGAGCACGGTAACGATATAGTTGAGAGATCCCAGCAGGGAGGAAGCAATAAAAATCGCCATGGATACCAACCACAAAGTCATCCCCAAACCGGAACCGGGTTGGGCTTGTGGCAAGGCACTCAAGGGAGGATAGATGGTCCACCCTGCAGCTGCAGGTCCGGCCTCTACAAACAAGGACAAAACCATGATGACACTGGACAAGAAAAACAGCCAGTAGGAGATCATGTTCAACAATCCGGAGGCCATATCCCTGGCACCGATCTGTAGTGGAATCAATAGGTTACTGAAAGTTCCACTCAATCCGGCGGTGAGAACAAAAAACACCATGATGGTTCCGTGAATGGTTACCAATGCCAGATACAAATTGGG
>CAZGUB010000023.1:0-13465 GCA_964528935.1 uncultured Flavobacteriaceae bacterium
CCTTTATCAATCAACTTTCCCACTACGCCGTAGATGCAGAATACGGCATCGCCAGAGGAAGCATGAAGCACCTGCTGTTTAACCCTACATGGCCCACAGAATGGACACTCTACAACATTATCATGGCCTGGTACGACTATCTCTACACCGGAGATCATCGCTTTGTCCTGAAATACTACAACGAACTTAAAATAAAAACACTACTCGACCTGGCAGACGAAACCGGACTGATCAGTACCCTTACCGGAAAGCAAACCGAAGATTTTTTCAATAAACTACACAAAAGACATTGGGGAAAAAACAACAATCTCAGGGACATTGTTGATTGGCCACAAGCCAAACCTCCCGGAGGGTACGAAAATTTAGACAATTATATCGGAAATGAAAAAGAATATCCGGGTGAAAACGATGGATATGTCTATCAAACCTATAATGCTGTAGTCAATGCTCTCTATTACGGTGCCCTGAACCTTATGGAAAAAATCGCCACAGACCTCAACAAAAATCAGGATGCTGCACAATTTAAGAAACAGGCCGAAAAGGTAAAAAATCAATTTCTTGTCACTTTTCAGGACAAAAACAATGGTTTGATCAATGACGGAGAAAACACCTCCCATAAATCACAACACGCCAATATGTTTGCTTTGACCTATGGGCTAATCCCACAAAAAGATGTGAATAATGTGGTCGATTTCATTAAAAGCAAAAATATGTCTTGCAGCGTCTATGGTTCCCAAATTCTATTGGAAGGCTTATTTGATCACGGTGGTGATCAACACGGCATCGAACTCATGGCAGCCAAAACAGAACGCAGTTGGTACAACATGATCCGATTTGGATCTACCATGACCATGGAGGCTTGGGACAAAAGATATAAGCCCAACCTCGACCTGAACCATGCTTGGGGCGGTGCTCCGGCCAACATTATCGTCAGGAAAATGATGGGAGTAGAACCCCTCACCCCCGGGGCTAAAAAAATCAAAATACACCCTAAAATCGGTACTTTGGAATATGCCAAACTAAAAACCAGCTTGATCTCCGGAAAGGTCGAGGTCGAATGCCAACAAAACGATTCCAGATACACCATGCAAATCAGCATTCCCGGTGGAGTAATTGCATCGGTAATGATTCCCGCAAAAAAAGTAAATCAAAAACTTTACATCAATGGCAAAATAACTTCCTCAGAGGTACAAAATGGAAATTTTCTTTTGGATAATGTTTTGGCCGGAAAAACCCTTTTGGAAGTCAAGTGACAAAAATTACTCCCAATTGAAGAAATCTTATTACCTTTAAAAGAAAAATGGCAACATACGAATGCAACAATTGTGGGATGGCGGTCAATGCCAGCTGTGCCAAATGCAATCAACCTCTGGTAGACGACATTTTGAAGCTCGAGGATGGCACTCAAGTTCAAATCTCCAGATGTCCATCCTGTAACGGAAAAATCAAATCGCCCTCCTGTTGCGGCGTTGAAATGGTTTGTAACCACTAATACTAATTCCATAATTATACCAAAATGAAAAAAATCCTATTCATCTTGCTTGCAATAAGTACATCATTGACCCAAGCACAAGACTTTAGCGGATTGGATAAAAGTCCCATGGATCGCGCTTTTTATCCTTCCTCCAATCGCGTAAGCGAAAAAGCCATTGTAATCACCTACAGCCGTCCCCAACTCAAAGGAAGAACCGTAGAATCGCTGGTTCCCCAGTACAAAGTTTGGAGAACCGGTGCCAACGAAGCCACTGAAATCAGACTTTTTAAATCTGTAAAAATGGGAGATAAGGTGATCAAAGCCGGAACCTATACCCTCTATACCTATCCAAAAGAGGATTCAGCGGAAATCATTATCAATGCCGCCACCCATGTATGGGGCGCCTACAACTACGATGCTTCCAAAGACGTAGCAAGAATCGAAGTCGGAGTGACCGAGTCGTCTGATTTCCTTGAAGCCTTTTCTTTTGCTTTTACGGGCGAAGGAAACCAAGCCACCCTACACGGCGGATGGGGAAATTACAGACTTAGTGTTCCCATCACCATACTCTAACGGTCCAGAGTATAACCATTAAACCCCTTTTTAGGGGTTTTTTTATTCCTAAAAATCACAAAGCTTTTCGGATAAATGAATTAATTTCGAAGACCTTTAAATATGTATCATTGGTGGAATGGACTTTTGTAAAACCCCACCAAAAGGAAATAAAATTGAAGAACGATGAAGCAAAAATTATTGGATTTTTATCGATCCATAGGACTGAACGATGAGTTTTCCAACACCCTAGAAGCACTTTCCTCAACCCTTTTGATTGTGGTGGTGGCCATTCTACTGTGGCTCATCACCAAAAGGATTTTGAAGTTGATATTTACCAATATTTCGAACAGAACCAAAAGCCAATTCGATGACTTTATGATCAGCAACAAGATTCCGGAAACTTTGGCTTTATTCATACCGTTATTTTTCCTGATCAGTTTTCTCCCCGATTCATTACATGCACTTCCCGATCTTCAAAATCCCGTCGGACTGCTGCTCGATATTTTGGGAGCCGTTTTGACGATTGTTTTGGTCAGACGTTTGTTGAACTCACTTAAAGATTTTCTCAAAACCCTCAAAAATTTTAAGGACAAACCCATAGACAGTTATATACAGGTTATCATGATCTTCGTATGGTTTATAGGAGTTATGGTGATCTTTACATTGCTGTCGGGCAAAGATATTGGGACTTTTCTCACCACCTTGGGAGCACTATCTGCTGTTATTCTATTAATTTTTAAAGATACCATCCTCGGATTTGTGGCCAGCATTCAAGTAACGATCAACGACACTGTAAGAATTGGAGATTGGATCACCATGAACAGCGCCAATGCAGATGGCGATGTTGTAGAAATCAACCTTTCTACGGTCAAGGTTCGTAATTTTGACAATACCATTACCACCATTCCCACCTACAAATTGGTATCGGATTCTTTTGTCAACTGGCGGGGCATGAGCGAATCCGATGGTCGGAGAATCAAACGCTCGTTGTTTATTCGGGTTTCTAGCATTCACTTTGTAACCGATCAAGAACTCCAAAAGTTGGAAAAAATTGAAAGAATTAACCCATTTATCCTCCAAAGAAAAAAGGAAATAGAAACAGAAAACAAGGCCAACAACATCGACAAATCCCTCTTGCTTAATGGCAGAAATATGACCAATATCGGCCTTTTTAGAAGGTATGCTCTGGCCTACCTGGAAAATCATCCTCAGGTAAACAAAAAATTGACAGTCATGGTAAGACAACTGGCACCCACGCCCGAAGGGGTGCCACTTGAAGTGTATGTGTTTTCAAAAGACAAAGTGTGGATCAATTATGAGCAAATCATGTCCGACATTTTTGACCATTTACTTTCGGCTACAGCCTATTTTGACTTGGAATGTTTTGAATATTCACCAAATAACGCTGTAAAATCCTAAATTTTTGAGCTTTAAAAAATGTCCTTAAATCTGCGATTTTTTTAAGTTTCTAACTACATTTGGTTAGTACATCAATATTCAAAAACAACAAACTACAGATGCATATTTCTGAACTTTATACCCCCGGTTTCAAAAACAGAAACAGAGATCACTTTGCGGCCATCGTAACTTTGGCCATGGCCGACGATCACATTACAGAGGAGGAAAAAGCCTTCATCGATCGCTTGGCGATTTATTTGGAAATTGAACCCGATATGGTAGAGGAAATCATGGCATCTCCTCAAAATCACAAAATCAATCCCCCCGGGGATAAAACCTCTCGTTTGGAAAGGCTTTACGACCTCAGCCGTATGGTTTATGCCGATCATATCGCCGATGACAACGAAAAAAAATTGCTTCACAAACTGGTGATTGGTTTGGGATTCGATGCCCATGATGCCCAAGTGCTGGTAAATAAGGCCTTAGAGATGGTCGCCCAAGGCATGGATCAGGATACTTTCGTGAAACGATTCGAAATTTAATATCTGATGTTGGCCAGCGTATAACCCACCTCTTCATCGGCGATCATTTCTTCGTAATCTATAAATATCGAAGAGGGATAACCTTTTTTGGGGTCGTATTTTACCTCCAAAACGTGAGCGTCCTTTTTCTCGGCATCTGCTATGATATCAAACAACTGATCTATCGTCCGAACCTCCCAATTGGCAGCTTTGTCATAAGCAACTCCATTGACTTGGGTGATGACATTGTTGACTACCTTAACTTCTTTGGGTAGGGTAAATTCAAAAACGCAAAAACAAGAGATTTGGAAGCTGTAGGTATAGCTGTCGACCTCTAAAGCCTCCCATTTTCTTTTGTTTTGTTCAAAGGGAGTAAGTGATTCTAAATTGTTCTTTTCACAGGTCAAAAAGAGTAGGCTAAAAAAGAGTAAGAAATAGGCTTTCATGGTATTTTTCTTAAATATCTACCAAAAATAATGCCACCCTACGACTTAAATACTTTTTGGAAACGCCAGAAGGAAAAGACCCCCAAAAGGGTGACCATCAGGACGGCGTAATACACAAAATCGGGTGTGATGATTTTGTCGCCACTGGCATAGGAATGCAGGCCCACCAGATAAAAATTGACCCCAAAGTAGGTCATCAAAATACTGGCAAAAGCCACAATACTCATAAAGTTAAACGTCCAATTCCCTCTAAGTCCGGGGACAAAACGCATATGAATCACAAAGGCGTAGACCATTATACTGATTAAAGCCCAAGTCTCTTTGGGATCCCAACCCCAGTAGCGACCCCAGCTTTCGTTGGCCCACATGCCCCCCAAAAAATTTCCGATGGTAAGCATGATCAGCCCCACGGTGAGGGACAACTCATTGATGATGGTCAACTCCTTTAGGTTGAGGTCGATTTTTTCTTTATTTTTTTTGTTTGAAATGGAGATCAGAAGCAATGAAACCACCCCAATGATCATCCCCAATGCAAAAGGCCCATAACTGCCCACAATTACCGCCACATGTATCATTAACCAATAACTGTCCAATACGGGCTGTAAATTGGCAATGGAGGGATCCATCCAATTCCAATGGGCAATCATCAACATCATAGAGGAAACAAAGGTGGTCGCAGCCAGTGTCAAGTCCGATTTTCTGCCAAATACCAAACCAAAAAACAAGGTGGCCCAAGCAACATAAATCACGGATTCGTATGCATCGCTCCAAGGAGCATGGCCCGATACAAACCAACGGGCAATCAGGCCGGCGGTATGGAGTAAGAACAGGAGAACGATAATGATCTTGAACAGCTTGATCAAAATGTTTAATATTTTACGATCTCTAAAAATCTTCGCAATAAGGACAACAAAAAGCAACAGGCCGGCATAGAGGTACCAGCTGAAGAGTTTTTTGAATATATCGTAGCGATTGTAAAGTATTTCTGCATCAATTTTTTCTGGAGAGGGCATTACCGCTGCCCCAAACTTGTTCTGAAAACCCTCTAGGCTTTGCAAAAGGTTTTCGGCCTGAACATAATCCCCATCCGTTCTGGCCAATCTCAGGGCATTGAAGTAAAGGGGCAAAATGTTGTGCACATAGAGCGAATCTTTACCCTTGAATCCGGCTTCGGTCAGTTCGGGATAAGAAACCCATTTGTTCGATGGGTCGTTTGGGATGGGAAAGACCCTCAAAACTTTTCCTTCCAGTGCAGCATACAAAAGATTGACCCGCTTGTCCACCTCTATAAAATCCTTTTGAAATTGGTTGGGAACCGCTGCGCGATAGGCCTCTTCGAGTTGAGATGAGATTTTGTAATTCCCTTGGGGGTCAAAAAAAGACAACAAAGAGGTGTATTTCTGTCCGCGGTCTGCACCCACAATTTTACGGAGGCTGTCGTTGCCTCTTTTCAGAAAAATGATAGGCACATTGTACCACAAGGCAGGACTCTCGATGATGGACATCATCACCTGATCGGCATCAAGCTCTCCGAAATAATCCTTTTTACTCACCTTCCTAAGCAATTCTGAAGAAAAAGTATTGGCCGGTTTCATCCGTCCCCCCATATCTTGAATCACCAAACGGCCAAACTTTTGAGCGTGTGCTTTGGGAATGGAATTTGCTTGCACCACCGAATCAAAATCAATAGAACCCTTGGAATCGTGGTCGTGGGTTTGGGCATTCAAACCCAACATCCCCATTAAGAATACAACAGAAAGTAGCGACTGCTTTTGTTGTTTAATTTTTTCAAGAGCGAGGGAGAGATCTTTAAATCTGGTTTTACCAAAAAAGAATATCCCCAACATACTCAAATACAATAAAATATAGCCTGCATAAGTCACCCACGTGCCCCAAAAGTCGTGATTCACAGACAAGACCGTTCCCTCTTCGTCCGGATCGAAAGAAGCCTGAAAAAATCGGTAGCCTTGGTGGTCCAATACATGGTTCATGTAGATGTCGTAGTCAAAAGACCTTTCGTCTTCTACCGTAATTTTGCTCATGAACGATGAATAACTATTTTCGGTACCGGGATATTTTTCGGCTATAAAATCATTGAGACGAATCGCAAAAGGCAATTCCAATCTTTTGGATCCAAATTTTAGATAAAAATCCAGCCCTCCCAAGCTGATTTTTTTCATGTTGTTGACCACCCCTTTGGCTCCGGAGACATTGACGGAGGCCTTTTCTCCGGCAGTCTGCAAGTCGAGTCGCAAAGCATCCTGTCCCCCTTGGCTACTATCGGTGGCCTTTACCCAATCAAACTTTCCCCTGAGGGGAGGTTCTGGAATTACAAACTGGAAACCTTCCAGATTGTAGAGCGAACGCAGTTGCAGCTCCTGCTCTACCCCCTGCGTTACCTTTCCCGATTGCTGGTCTGCCATACGGAGAAAAGTACCCTCAAATGGGGTAGAAATGTAATGCATCCCGCCTTCGGAACGAATATTTACCGCACCGGAAATAGGATTGTTTAGCGTGAAAAGAATATTGTGAATGTTAACCACCTCTCCTTCTTTGAGTGGGTGGTCGTGACGGCTTCCGTCCGAGGACTCCACTATGGTCAAATAGCGATCTCCTTGATCGTCCAACACCAATTGCTCGGTGACATCTTCGATAAAATCCTCAAAACGAATAGAGAAGGGCTGTCCGTTAAAATCATTCTCCCATACAAAATCATTGTCGACGTGTTCGGAAAACAAAAAGTCTTTTTCTAGTGTTTTTCGCTGGGCAACCCCATCAATCTCACCTTCTACAAACAGCGTCAGATATGTTTTTTCGGACAAAAAAGTACTCTCTGTGGCGCCCTCTCGGATGGGCATAACTCCTTCAAAACCAAAATAGCGGGTAATAAACGCTCCAAAAATGATCAAAATGAAAGACAAGTGAATCATCAAAATGGCCCACTTCTCTTTTCTCAAAAGTCGGTATTTTAAAATATTACCCAAAAAATTGGCCATAAACAAGGCCATAATCAACTCGAACCACCAAGCGTTGTATATCCATATCTTGGCCGTATCTGTGCTATACCAACTTTCGATAAAAGTCCCCAACGCCATAGCCACAGAAAATGAGACAAACAATAGGGCCATCAATTGGTTGGAAAATAAGTACTTCAGGAATTTTTCTTTCATCTCAATCTTCACCGCATAATTGCAGTACAAAGATATCGGATGCAAACGAATTATTATAATTCAAAAGGCCAAATTAAAAGCCAAATTGACGGTTTCGATCAATAAGCACAACATCAGCAAGCCAAATAAAACCCCCTTTTAAAACTGTCCCAACAAAGCAGCCAAATAAACCATGGCAGCAGCAACGCAGACAAAGGTTTGGCTAAAATTAAAAAGAGAATTCTCTTTAATGGCAATAAAATAAACCGCCAGAGATACCACACAGGCCAATAAAATAATGCTCAGCGGGATCATCAGATAGAATTTTGAATAAAACTGCTTGCGTAAAGAAGTATTGATTTTCATGTTCGTAAGATTTGGGTGCTATAAATTTATAAAAAATATCTTTGTGTATTTTTGGACAATGACAAAAATTGTACTCATAGGATCGGGCAACTTGGCTTTTCACTTTTACAAGCAAATCAGCAGTAGCCAATCACTGAGTTTGGTGCAATGGTACAGTCGAAAGCTAGAAAACATAAACTTTGCGAAGGACCAATTGAAAATCACCGACCAACTGTCCCAACTCCTGGCTGCAGATTTGTATTTGATCTGCGTCAATGACGATGAAATAGAAGGAGTAAGTAAAAAAATAAAAACGCGAGAACTGATTGTACACTGTTCCGGAGCCCTCTCCATCGAAAGTCTTCAGGGTTACTCCCGAAAAGCAGTATTATACCCCCTTCAGAGTTTTTCAAAAGATCTAAGGCTCTCTTTCGACCAAGTCCCCTTTTGTATCGAATCCCAAAATCCAAAAGACCAAGACCTCTTGACCCAAATCGTTAAATCCTTGGGTGGTATTCCCCATTATATCGACAGCCAAAAAAGAGCTGTCATTCATTTAATCGCCGTGATGATGAATAATTTTGGCAACCATCTCATGCACTTGGGTCAAGGCCTCTCCGAAGAACACAAAATCCCTTTTTCTATCTTTCACCCTTTACTGTTTCAAACGTATCAAAAAGCCATCGACCAAGGACCCGAAAATTCGCAAACCGGGCCAGCACTCAGACAAGACCAAAAAACCATCGAAAAACACCTTGGACTATTGAAAGATCAAAATCTAAAAAAACTCTACAATCTTTTAACTTCTTCAATCCAAAAAAAACATGGACAATAAAAACTATAAAAGTCTACTCAACCAAATCACCACTTTTCTCTTTGATGTGGACGGGGTCATGACCGATGCCAAAATTTTAATCAATTCACAGGGCGAACTGTTTAGACAAATGGATACCCGAGACGGATTTGCCATCAAATATGCACTAGATAACGGCTATAAAATAGGGGTCATCACCGGGGGTACCAACGAGGGGGTAAGGTTGCGATTGGAACAGCTGGGCGTAAACAAAATTTATCTGGGTACGCACGAAAAAAACAAAGCTTTCCAAGATTTTGTAAAGACTTTCCAACTCTTGCCAGCGGAAGTTTTATACATGGGCGATGACATACCCGACCTGGCGGTCATGGAAAAAGTAGGCATAGCCACCTGCCCGCAAGATGCTGTGACAGACGTCAAACAAATAGCCGACTACATTTCTCACAAAAAAGGAGGAGACGGCTGTGTTCGGGAAATCATAGAACAAGTCATGAGGGTACAGGGCAAATGGCCTTTTTCGAAAATTAAAACCAATCGTAAAACGACATGATCGCCCTCAACGGATATGACATCATTCTGGCCTCAGGCTCTCCCAGAAGAAAAGCATTTTTAGAAGAATTAAATATTCCTTTTACCATCAAAACCATTTCGGTCGATGAGACCTTCCCACCAGGGCTAAAAGAAAAAGAAATTGCCATTCACATCGTCACCAACAAGAACCATCCCTTTTTAAAAATTGTTCAACCCAAGCAAATCATCATCACTGCAGACACCATCGTATGGTGTGAAAATGAATATTTGGGAAAGCCTAGGGATGATACCCAAGCCAGAGCAATGCTTCAAAAACTATCCGGAAAACCACACCAAGTCTTTACCGCAGTTGGGTTTCTAACCCACACCCAATTGGAGATCATTGCCGAAACCACCACCGTTCATTTTAAAAAACTGACTTCCGATGAAATCGACTACTATGTGACAAACTTCTCACCTTTGGACAAAGCCGGTGCCTATGGCATACAGGATTGGATTGGAACTGTTGGCATCACCAAAATCGAGGGTAGCTATACCAATGTGGTGGGATTGCCCCTAGCACAAGTAGAAGAAAAAATCAGGCTTTTGGTAAAACAATGAGTCCATTGCTGGACTAAAAATTGTATTTTGTAAAAGCAAAACGAACAAGTAAAAACATTGTCATCGTTGAAAAAAAGCTTAAGATCAAATCATTTTGTGCTACTACTTCTCCTTTTGTTGGTATCGACAGCAACTGCCCAGTCGTCATCAGAAATATACAAGCAACTCCAAAAACTCAACTTTCTCGGTTCTGTACTCTACCTCGCCGCCCATCCCGATGATGAAAATACCCGGGTGATTTCCTATTTCTCCAATCACCAACTGGCACGAACCGCCTACCTCTCCATGACCCGTGGCGATGGTGGACAAAACCTCATTGGAGCAGAACTAAGAGAAGGTCTGGGATTGATTAGAACACAAGAACTTTTGGCAGCCAGAAACATCGATGGTGGATCCCAGTTTTTTACCATGGCCAACGATTTCGGTTATTCCAAAAACCCCACAGAAACTCTCGCTATTTGGGACAAGGAAAAGGTTTTGGAACAAACCATGGCCACCATACAAAAATTCAAACCCGATATCATCATCAATCGTTTTGACAGCGGTAGTGCTGGAAGGACACATGGCCACCACACCAGTTCGGCCATGATTAGCGAGTGGGCATTCGATCGGCTGTGGGCCAAAGAGGAAGCCTGGCACCCCCAGCGGTTGTTCCACAACACTTCTTGGTATTTTTACGGTAGCAGAAAAAACTTCGATAGCGCCAACAAAGAAGGAATGGTTGCCATCGACATGGGTACATTTGATCCCCTTACCGGAAAAACCAATTCCGAAATCGCAGCGTTGAGCAGAAGTCAACACAAATCTCAAGGCTTTGGCAGTGCTGCAGCATTGGGGCAAAGATTAGAATACCTGTCACTGATCAAGGGAAAAAAACTCAACTCCAACGACCCTTTCGAAGGAATCAATACCTCTTGGTCTAGGGTCAAAGGAGGAACTTCCATTCAACGAGCCATAATAGAAATCATCAAAAACTTTGATTTTGCTGCTCCCCACAAAAGTGTATTACCACTCATGGAGGTAAAAGAACAGATCGACCAACTGCCTGACCAACATTGGCGGGAAGTCAAAGTACAAGAAATCACCAACATCATCCTGAATTGTTTGGGAATGGATCTTCAGCTAAACGCTAATCTGCCCTATGGCACTGAAGGAGAGGAGATCCAAATAAGCCTTATGGCCAACAACCCCTCTACCCTTGCCATTCGGTTGGAAAACATCGCTTGGAAAGACCAGAGCTATGTGTTAGACAAAACACTTTTCCCCAATATAAGTTATAGCAAAATCATCAAGACTACGGTCCAAGGAGAGATCAGTACCCCTTATTGGCTACAACAAAAAGGAACCCCCGGTATGTACACCACCCCCAATAAAGCATGGGTTGGAAAACCACAAACCCCTCCTGCCTACAATGCTAACGTTGTTTTAACAATCGAAGGAAAAAAACTAATGACTCGACTTCCCCTCCAATACCGGAGAACAGACCCTGTAAGGGGTGAGGTGGTCACCCCTTTCCACATACTGCCATCGGCTACCCTCGGGCTCGAAGCTCCGGTTCATCTTTTTGCCACCCGTCAAAGCCGAAAAGTAAAAGTAACCGTCAAAAACCTAGGCCCTACTGTGTCGGGAACCCTCACGCTTCAAGTTCCCCGATCGTGGCGGATACATCCCAATGAAATACCCCTAGCCCTTTCAGGAAAAGGGAATGAGCAAGACCACTTTTTTGAGGTCACGGCTCCGGCACAAACCGATGTGGGAATAATCCGACCCATTTTGTTGACAAAAACAAAAACCCTCAATGCCTCACTTCAAGAAATCGACTACGACCACATCCCCAAGCAATATTTGATCTCGCCGGCCCAAACCAAAGCGGTAGCCCTAGAACTGAAAACAGGAGTAAAAAAAGTCGCTTATGTACAAGGAGCAGGGGACAACATCCCCCAAAGCTTATTGGCTATGGGAATTGATGTTGAAGAATTGGTGGTTGAAAACATCAGCCTTGAGAAATTGGTTGCTTTCGATGCCGTTGTGGTCGGCATCAGGGCTTTTAATGTCAAAGATGCTTTGACCTATAAAAACAAAATCCTTTGGGACTATGCAGCACAGGGTGGCAACCTCATGATTCAATACAACACCAGCAGAGGACTGAAAACCAATGAACTGGCTCCACTAAGCATCAACCTTTCTCGCGATAGGGTGGCAGACGAAAAGGCTCCCGTGCGTATTATCGATCCACAACATCCATTGCTGAATCACCCCAACAATATAACCCTCCGAGATTTTGAAGATTGGGTTCAAGAAAGAGGGTTGTATTTCCCTAATCAATGGGACAACAAATTTGTACCCCTGCTGGAAATGAATGATCCCGGTGAATCGCCAAAAAAGGGTGCCCTTTTGGTGGCCAACTATGGAAAAGGAAGGGTGGTATATACCGGTTTGAGCTTTTTTAGACAGTTGCCCGCCGGAGTAACGGGTGCCTATCGACTGTTTTTTAACCTGATCGCAAAGCCGTGAAAAAACTTCAAAAAGTATACTGGATACTGATGGTTGCTCAGCTTGTTTTCTGGGTCCTTTGTTATATGTTTATGAAAAATTTTGGCTGATGGAATTCATTGACTGGATCATACTGTCTGCAACCTTGTTGTTCATCATTGCCTACGGAATATGGAAAAACAAGTCCCACAAAAACATCAAAGATTACATCCAGGGAGGCAACCAAGCCTCTTGGTTTACGGTGGGGCTCTCCGTAATGGCAACCCAAGCCAGTGCCATTACCTTTCTCTCAACTCCGGGACAAGCTTTTAGCGATGGAATGGGTTTTGTTCAATTCTATTTTGGACTTCCTTTTGCTATGGTCATCATTTGTCTGTTTTTCTTGCCAGTCTACCACCGACTGAAGGTTTTTACCGCTTATGAATTTTTGGAAAATCGTTTCGACCTAAAAACCAGAACCCTCACCGCAGTATTGTTTCTCATCCAAAGAGGGTTGGCAGCAGGCATTACCATCTATGCCCCGGCAATTATTCTGAGTCTTGTCTTGGGCTGGAACCTCAAATTGTTGGTAGTCATCATAGGGGTGCTGGTCATACTCTATACCATGGTAGGGGGTACACAGGCCGTCAATGTTACCCAAAAGCAACAAATGTTTGTAATTTTTTCAGGCATGTTGGCTGCTTTTGTGTTTATCCTAAAATCTCTGCCCGAAAACCTGAGTTTCTCCAATGCCCTTCAGTTGGCCGGAATGAATGAAAAACTAAAGGTTCTCGACTTTAGTTTTGATCCCAACAGTCGCTATACTTTCTGGAGCGGTATCACCGGTGGTTTGTTTTTGGCACTCTCCTATTTCGGAACGGATCAAAGTCAGGTACAACGCTACCTTTCTGGAAAATCACTTGCTGAAAGCCAAAGGGGTCTGATCATGAACGGGTTTTTAAAAATTCCCATGCAGTTTTTTATATTACTCACAGGGGTATTGGTCTTTGTCTTTTTTCAATTTGAAAAGGCCCCCATTCATTTTAACCCCTACGCCATGGAAAAAATCAAAGAAACCCCTCAGGGAGAAAGATTTGAAGCCTTGGAGGTGGCCAACAACATCATCTACGAGGAAAAACAAAAGCAGCTGGGCGAAGCAG
>CAZGUB010000024.1:0-13459 GCA_964528935.1 uncultured Flavobacteriaceae bacterium
CTACAAATGCGGTTGGTCGCCTTTTATGGGTACCACTTTCCATGCGTATATTGAAAAAACTTTTGTCAATGGTAATTTGGTATACGATCAAGGAAAAATTGTTGAAGGTTCCTTGGGTCAAAAACTTACATTCGATCGAACCACATGAAAAAACAGCTTATTTTTCTTACTCTGCTTCTTTGTTCCTGTACTGAAATAGGAGAAAATAAACCCCCAAAGAATCTGCTACCTCCCGAGCAGATGACGGATATCATGACCGACATCATCCTGATGAAAAACATTCAGCGTAACGGCTATATGGTCGAGGGAGGAGAACAATTTTTGGTTGGTCAATACCTCTATGATAAATATGAAATCGACAGTCTGCAATTGGCCAATAGTTTGGACTATTACGCCCGAAATCCCAAAAAATACCTCCCTATTTTTAATAGCGTTTTGGCAAAGGTTCAAAAATTGAGAGACAGCGTACAGGAGCTGGAATTGACCGATGAAGATCGGTAGTCATTTGCACTATCGAAGCTAAACCGCAGAAGTGGAGAGTAATTTTCCGATGGGCCTGTACTCAAACGGTATTACGGTTTTTATTTTACTACCGTCAATACTTTTTTGTTCGTACAAACTGGAAATCAAGGCCAATGTGAGAAAACGTTTTTTCATTCTCAATAACATGAGTGAGTATTCCAAAATCCAAAACAAATAAAAAAAAGATTTTGGAATCTTAAAAACCCGGCTGCTTTTGCCATTGTTATTCAGAATGAATCGGGCCACAGCTTTTCCGGTCCAGTTTTCAGCCACCAGAATAAAACGTTCATCTCTTATGGTCGAGTTCATGAGGTGTTCCAGTACTTCAATCACATCGGCGATGCTTACAAATCCACTCGATCCGGGCGTATAGCCTCGGAATCCCTTTTCAAAACGCTGGATCACAGTATCAAAGGGACTGTCTTTTCCCAATACGATTCCGGGGTTTACAATGACCGCATTGAGTCCTTCTTGCATGGCCCTCCACACCTCTATTTCTCCACCGTATTTGGAGTAGGCATAGGGGGTTTTGTCGGTCGTATTGTCCCATGCGGTATATTCATCTATCCGATCGGTGGTTGGATCACTTCCCAGGGCTGCGATCGAACTGACATACACCAGTTTTTTGACAGCTTTCTCCAAGCACAGGTTCACCAAAAAAGTACTGCCTTGGATGTTGATTTCATTCAGTTTTGCAATATCCCCTTGGGCCATAGAAATATATCCCGCACAATGATATACGCTTGTTATCCCTTCAAAAGCGGCCAACAAACTGCTAAAGTCACGTAGGTCTCCCTGGCGCCAAATAATTTTTTGAAACCTTTCATGAGCGTCTCCTGAAAATGTGGACTCGAATAACGCTCTTACTACTTTTTGATTGGAAGCATGTCGAAACAAGGCCACAGGGTATATGTCTTTTTTGGCCAAATGACACATCAAGTGAGAACCTATAAAACCCGTAGCACCGGTCACCAAAATCATGATTTAAAACTAATGCTTTTTAAATAATAATTTTTTGTTTTAGGGCATAAATCTATCTTTGTTCACAAATCAAAGTCATGCAAAAAAATTTTGTAGAAGAACTTCGCTGGCGTGGGATGTTACACGACATCATGCCCGAAACTGAGGAACATCTCCTCCAAAACCCCAGCACCGGATACATAGGATTCGATCCTACAGCCGACTCGCTCCACATTGGCAGTTTGGTTCAAATTATGATTTTGCTTCATTTTCAGCAGGCCGGTCACAGGCCCATTGTATTGGTAGGTGGCGCCACCGGAATGATAGGAGATCCCTCCGGAAAGTCTGACGAAAGAAACCTGCTGGATGCGACCACTTTGGAGCAAAACGTGCATGGGATTCAGCAACAGCTGAAAAGATTTATAGACTTTGATTCCGATCAGCCCAATGCCGCCTTGCTGGTCAACAATTTGGATTGGATGAAGGATTACACTTTGATCGATTTTTCGCGTGATATTGGAAAACATCTCACCGTAAACTATATGATGTCCAAAGATTCGGTAAAAAAACGCCTTGGCAGCGATGCCAAAGTAGGGATGTCTTTTACCGAATTTACCTATCAGTTGCTTCAGGGTTATGATTTTCTTTACCTATACCAGCAGTTGGACTGTAAGCTACAAATGGGCGGAAGTGATCAGTGGGGCAACATCACCACAGGAACCGAGCTCATTCGTCGCAAAGTTGGTGGCAAAGCCTATGCCATTACCTGCCCTTTGATCACCAAAGCCGATGGTTCCAAATTTGGAAAAACAGAAAGTGGAAACGTCTGGCTGGACAAAGACAGAACCTCTCCCTACAAATTTTATCAGTACTGGTTTAACGCTTCGGATGAGGATGCCGAAAATTTTATCAAAATTTTCACCCTCTTGGATCAACAAACCATTGAAACCTTGATCCAAGAACACCACCAAAATCCACATTTGCGAAACCTTCAAAAGACTTTGGCTGCCGAGGTCACTCGCATGGTTCACTCTGAGGAGGACTTGCAAAAAGCCCTTTTGGCAAGCCAAATCCTGTTTGGAAAATCTACCGCTGAAGATCTGAAAAATTTAGACCAAAAAACTTTTTTGGAGGTTTTTGAGGGAGTTCCTCAAGCCGAAATTGAGCCGGCCGCCCTTGACCATGGGATAGACATGATCCCTCTTTTGGTGGCCCAAACCGGATTTTTAAAATCCAATAGCGAAGCCCGACGTGCCTTGCAAGAACAATCTATTTCTGTCAACAAAGTCAAAGTCAACCCAGACTATCAAATCAGGAGAGCCGACCTGATAGACCGGCAATATATTTTGCTACAAAGGGGAAAGAAAAATTACTTTATCGTAAAAATCTCTCCCTAAACCACCATCAGATTACACCCCCTTACTTCTGAGGCATCAAAACGCCCCAGAACCTCAAATTGTCGATTGGAGTGTGCTTTTCCCAAATCCTCAGTAGCAATAAAAGCACAAGAATCTCGGTTGGCCAAATCAATTACATTCAAGCCTCCTATTTGGCCGAAGGGCAAACTGCTGAATGGATCTTGGTTTTCTCGGATACTCACCCGCATCCAAGGCGGGCACTCAAAAAGTCCGTTTCCTTTAGAATAGGCTTGGGAGAGTAATTCTGTCATCCCATATTCGGAGTGGATCTCAGAACAGCCAAAACCCTCACAGAGTCGCCCATGCAAATCTTCTCGGGTCAGCTCTTTTCTTCTGCCTTTCATGCCCCCGGTTTCCATCACAATGGTTGTTTTTAGATTGAACCGGTGTTGATCAAGAAAATCCAACAGGGCGAAAGAAACACCGATTAGAAGTGTTTTTTGTTGACTTCGTTCCATTGCGAGCAAATGTTTGGCCAAAAGATCCCATTGGTTGAGATAAAAGCCACTTTTCGCTTTGGCGGATTGCGCCATCAAATCGTTGACCATGTAAATCAATGAGGAACCCTTTCTCTCTAGATAAGCGGGCAACAAAGCCAAAATCGTATAGTCTGCAGCTGCACCGTAAAAATATTCAAAACCCTTTCTGAAACTCATTTCATAGTCTTCCGTGTTTAGATAGTAATGATGCGAGGGGTTTCCGCCCCCCGTGGTACTCGAACTAAAATAGGACACATCGGCGTCTTCAAAAGAATATACCCGATGGGTTTTGAAAAAAGTAATCGGCAAATAAGGAATCTTTTCGACACGATCTACTACTGAAGGATCGCAGTGGATCAGATCGCAGTAGGACCGATACACCCTATTGTTTTGGTGCTGGTGTCTGAAAGTCTCGAGAGCCAGTTTCTCAAAGGCTGTGGAGCTGTCTACTTCCCAAAAATTGCCCGAAATTTTTGTCGACATACTTTCAAATTAAGGAACCACCATACGACTGAGCCCCTGATGAACCCCCTGCCTAAGTTTTACAATATATATTCCACTGGGCAGGTTGGGTGGCAGGATTTTGTCCTCCAAGGTTGTGGTTTGAAAAACCACTTCTCCCAAAATATTGATGATCATCAATGCTTTTACCTCTGGTCGGTTTGTTTGTAAATACAGCTCACCGCCCGAAAAGGGGTTGGGATACAGCTGAAAGATCAACTTTTCGGCTGTTTCAGCTTGGGGATGGTCCACTACAGGAATATCCTGCCCATGAATCAAGGACATGGATAGAAAAAACAGTATGGTAAACAAAATTCGCAATGAGGCTGCTTTAATTTTTTTCTCAATCAAAATTAGTAAAATAAAATTCTTTGGAATTTTTGTTGCTTCATATTCATAGATTTTTTGAAAATCCTCTAAATAAATTTATAA
This sequence comes from uncultured Flavobacteriaceae bacterium, assembly GCA_964528935.1. GTDB lineage: Bacteria > Bacteroidota > Bacteroidia > Flavobacteriales > Flavobacteriaceae > UBA8316. The sequence goes on from CAZGUB010000024.1 coordinate 4,313, forward strand.
ATTAGCAATAGATCAATTTCATGAAAAAAAAGAACATCAAGATCTTATTGGTCGATGACGAGCCGGATGTTTTAGAGATCATACGCTACAATTTGGAGCAGGAGGGATACAATGTTAAAACGGCCTCTGATGGTCAACAGGCATTGGTCAAAGCCAAAAAACACCAACCCCAGCTGATCATCATGGATGTGATGATGCCCCATATAGACGGGATTGAAGCCTGTGAGCAGTTGCGCAAAGACCCAATGTTCAACGACACCATCATTATGTTTCTCACTGCCCGAGGAGAAGACTATTCCTATGTAGCGGCCTTTGATGCCGGTGCAGACGACTATGTCACCAAACCCATAAAACCCAAAGTCCTTGTTTCCAAGGTCAAAGCCCTTCTGCGGCGTTTCAAAGAAAAAGAACCCGATCAAGACAAGCTTCAAGTCGGAAAGCTGATCATTGACCGGGAGCAGTATGAAGTTTCCTACAAAGGAGAAGTCTTTTCTCTCCCCAAAAAAGAATTTGAGTTGCTTTATTTGCTTGCATCTAAACCCGACAAAGTAGTAAAACGCGAAAAAATCATGGAAATCGTTTGGGGAAGTGAAGTGGTTGTTGGGGACAGAACCATCGATGTGCACATCAGAAAGCTTCGGGAGAAAGTAGGAGACAAATCCTTTAAAACCGTCAAAGGTGTCGGTTATAAGTTTATAAAATCCCCCAAGTAGTCCTGTGTTAAAATTCAAGAATTACAAAACAGCTTTCCAGCTTTCTATTTTTCAGTTGCTGGTCTTGGCGGTTATTTTTTCCCTATTTTTTTACATTAGCGGTATTTCGTTGGACGGTAGCGACCTATTGTTGCTCATCGCTTTGAGTGTGGTATTTTTTGTGTCGTCCGTCTTACTTATTTTCTACAGAATCGAGCGTCTGATCCTCAACAAGATCAAAGGACTTTACAACGATTTTTCCCCCCTTGGGGAGTCGGTCAGTAAGCAGACTATACGTTCCGATGTAGAAACCTTAAGAAAAAATATGCAAAAATTTGCAGATGATAAGAAATTGGAAATCGAACTGCTGAAAGATAAAGAAAACTATCGCAAGGAGTTTATCGGCAACATTTCTCATGAACTCAAAACCCCACTTTTTACCATCCAAGGATACGTGTTGACCTTGTTGCAGGGCGCCGTCAACGATAAAAATGTTCGGGACAAATACCTCAAAAGAACTGCCAAGGGGGTAGAGCGACTGATCTATGTGGTCAAAGACTTGGATTTGATTACCCAATTCGAATCAGGCATTCAATCCATAGAGCGAACCCAGTTTGATCTGGTGGAGGTTATAAAAAACGTCTTTGAGCTGCTGGAAATGCAAGCCTCCAAAAACAAAATTAGTATCGGTTTTGACCAAGAGTATCTGCATCCCATATGGGTGTTTGCCGATGAGGAAAGGATCCAGCAGGTGTTGACCAATTTAATCATGAACTCCCTCAAATATGGAAACAAAAAAGGTACGACAAAGGTGAGCCTAGAAGATCTGAGCGGAGACAAAATACTGATCAGGGTCACTGACAACGGAGAAGGGATCTCAGAGGAGCATTTGCCGCGTCTTTTTGAGCGTTTTTACCGTGTGGACAAATCCGGAAATCGCGAGGCCGGTGGATCGGGCTTGGGTCTGGCCATTGTAAAACACATTATCGAAGCCCACCAAGAAAAAATATACGTGGAAAGCAAACCCGGGCTTGGATCCGAGTTTTCCTTTACCTTACAAAAAGCCACGGCCGAGGAGAAGGCCAAACGCTGAATCTCAAATCATTCGCTAAATTTGCAGCATATCCAATAGATCCGTGGGCAGTAAAAACAAATTAAAGCGCTTTAGAGAAAACCAAACCTTTGAAAACGTTATACAACCTCCAAGGGCGGTATTGGAGCAAGACGATTTCAAGCTCAAGGGTCAGTGGCACCAAAAGTATTTCAAAAACAACCAACCCATAGTCTTGGAATTGGGCTGTGGCAAAGGAGAGTACAGCCTCCATTTGGCCGCTCAAAATCCTGAAAAAAACTACATCGGGATCGACATCAAGGGCGCACGTTTTTGGAGGGGAGCCAAAACCGCCTTGGAGAAACAAATTCCCAACATTGCTTTTCTACGGGCACAAATCGAATTGATCGACACCCTTTTTGATCCCCATGAGGTGGACGAAATATGGATTACCTTTCCCGACCCACAAATAAAATTCAAAAGAGCCAAACACCGCTTGACCCATCCCGAATTTTTAAACAAATACAAGCATATCCTGCGCCCCGGAGGAAAAATTCACCTTAAAACCGACAGTGAGTTCTTACACGGTTATACCTTGGGGATTCTCGACCATCCCGACTACCGTCTGTGTTATGCCCATCACGACATCTATCGCAACCCCCATGCTCCCGCACAAGCCACTGCGGTTCAGACTTTTTACGAAAAAATGTTCTTGGATCAGCACAAACCCATTACCTATCTTCAATTTGAGTTTAGCGGATGACGTCATTTTTTTATTTGGTGTACCAAGTGGTCAAAAAAATCCCTCCCGGAAAAGTTACCTCCTACGGTGCCATTGCCCGCTATTTGGGTCATCCTAAAAGTGCCAGAATGGTCGGCTATGCCATGAATGCCGCCCACACCCATCCCGAAGTTCCTGCCCATAGGGTGGTCAACAGAAATGGTCTCCTCACCGGAAAGCATCATTTTGCGGGTAGTCGGCTCATGCAACAACTCCTAGAAAACGAGGGAATTACTGTCCAAAATGACCAAATTGTGGGTCTGAAAGATCATTTTTGGGACCCCAATCAACAACTGTCCCCATTTCAAACATAGACTTTTGTATCCCGTGAGATTGCAGTATATTTGTAGGCTCAATAGGAAGACAGGAGCAGATGAAATTGAACAAGGAGCAACTGGTAGAAGTTCTAAAAACCGTCACTATACCCGGAGCCGGTGAAAACCTTATCGACAGCGGTGCCGTGACCAATATGATGATCTTTGGTGATCAAATAGACCTTGACATTCGCCTGAACAACCCCAGTCTTCAAGCTCGAAAAAAACTAGAGGTGACCTTGCTGGAAACCATTCATCAAAAGATCCACCCCAAGGCCAAGATAAAGATCAATTTCAAAGTCGATACCCCGCCCCCTTTGGCGCCCATCAAGGGACATCCCATTCCCGGGATAGATTCTATCATCGCCATTTCTTCCGGAAAAGGAGGCGTGGGAAAATCTACCGTAACCGCTAACTTGGCGGTCACCTTGGCACAGATGGGATGCAAAGTAGGGGTTTTGGATGCCGATATATACGGCCCCTCCATTCCTACCATGTTTGATATGGAAGGACAGCGTCCCTTATCGGTACAAGTTGCTGGCAAATCCAAGATGGCACCTATTGAAAACTATGGTGTAAAAGTCCTCTCCATAGGATTTTTTACCCAACCAGAACAGGCGGTGATTTGGCGCGGTCCCATGGCAGCCAAAGCCCTCAATCAGATGATTTTTGATGCCCACTGGGGAGATTTAGACTTTCTACTCATTGACCTTCCTCCCGGAACCGGCGACATCCACCTCAGCATCGTTCAGTCCCTTCCGCTCCATGGAGCCGTGGTGGTAAGTACCCCACAAAACGTAGCCTTGGCCGATGCGAAAAAAGGGATTGCCATGTTTGCACAAGAAAATATAAAAGTCCCCGTTTTGGGCATTATTGAAAATATGGCCTATTTTACCCCCGAAGAATTACCGAATAACAAGTATTACCTTTTTGGAAAACAAGGGGCAGAAAACCTAGCCGCCGACAAAAACGTACCCTTCCTAGGTGCCCTTCCGCTGGTACAAAGTGTTAGAGAAGCAGCAGACATCGGAAGACCTGCAGCATTGCAAGAGGGGACCCCCATTCAACGTTCACTTAAAGAGGTCACCCAGAATATGGTCACCCAACTCGTCAAAAGAAATACCGATTTACCCCCAACCAAAGCCGTAGCCATCACCAATATGGTGGGCTGTGCGGCTGTAAAATAAAACGAATGGATTCACAACAAATAGAAGAAAAAGTTTTGGCCGCATTGGAAGAGATCCGACCTTTTTTGGCCTCCGATGGCGGTGATATCTCTTTGGTGGCCATAGAAAACAACCGAGTAAAAGTTCAACTACACGGTGCCTGTGTTTCCTGTACCGTCAACCAGATGACCCTCAAATCGGGTGTAGAAATGACCATTAAGAAATACGTTCCTCAAATCGAGGAAGTCATCAGTGTAGATTCTTTATAACTCCATGATAAAAACCGACATCATCATCATAGGAGCAGGACCCACCGGTCTATTTGCGGTCTTTGAAGCCGGTTTGTTAAAGCTCAAATGTCACCTCATCGACGCCTTGCCCCAAGTCGGGGGACAATGTTCGGAAATCTACCCCAAAAAACCGATTTATGACATCCCCTCTAGGCCCGAGATATTGGCTGGGGATTTGGTCGATCAACTCATGCAACAAATCCAACCCTTTCAACCGGGTTTTACCTTGGGTGAAACTGCACAACACATTGAAAAACAAGCCGATGGTACCTTTGTCGTCACCACCGATAAAGGCACACGACACCAAGCCCCGGTAGTGGCCATAGCCGGTGGGCTGGGTTCTTTCGTACCTCGAAAACCCGAATTACCCGGCAGGGAAAAATGGGAAGACAAGGGGCTGGATTATATCATCCGAGACCCCGAAAAATACCGCAACAAAAAAGTATTAATCGCCGGAGGTGGAGATTCCGCACTCGATTGGACCATTGTACTTACAGATATTGCCCAAGAGCTTACCCTGATTCATCGGCGCAACGAGTTTAGAGGTGCCTTGGATTCTGTAGAAAAAGTACAAGCCCTCAAAGATCAAAACAAAATACGGCTCATAAGCCCGGCAGAAGTCACAGCACTACAAGGCAGCCAACTGCTGGAATCAGTGATCTATAAGAAAGAGGAAACAGCAACCGAGCTCGCCTTGGACTATTTTATCCCTCTTTTTGGTTTGACCCCCAAACTCGGACCCATAGCAGATTGGGGGCTGGAAATTGATAAAAACGCCATTGTTGTGAACAATAGTCTCGATTACCAAACCAATATCCCTGGGATTTATGCCATCGGTGATGTAAACACCTATCCCGGAAAACTCAAGCTCATTTTGTGTGGCTTCCACGAAGCCACCCTCATGTGCCAGAGTGCCTACCAGCGGATTTATCCCGGTAAACGCAATGTATTAAAATACACCACGGTAAGTGGTATCATTGGATTTGACGGCTCCAGAAAGGAAGCCCAAAAATCTACTGTCAAAAGTATCGACTAATATGGACATCAAAATCACTGTTATCGATCGGGAGGGCGTTTCCCATTCGCTGGACGCTCCCACCGATATGGCCATGAATTTAATGGAGGTTTGCAAGGCCTATGAACTCCCGGTAGAGGGGACTTGTGGCGGAATGGCACTCTGTGCCTCTTGCCAGTGCTATGTATTGAGCGATCACGAGCTCAAAGAAAAATCTCCCGACGAAGAAGCCATGCTCTCCGAAGCTTTTCACGTACGGGAAAACAGTCGATTGGGCTGCCAAATTCAAATGGAGGAAAAACTAGAGGGGCTGAAGATTGAATTGGCCCCTGAGTAGATACCCTTCATTTCAGCCCCTCGTTTTGTGTAGGAATAATCCTATGAAATCAGATTTTCCAAAGCAATTTGCCTCCAATTTTACCCTCCTCTTGGAAAAATTGCTCTGTCACGAATCATTGTTCCCACACCTGTTTTTTATTAGTTCAAAGCTCTAAAAATCGATCCATTTATATTTCCTGCAACACCCAAGGAAAACATTTGCCAAAGAGTATCGACCAAGGTGCCCTCAAGGTCGATTAACTGAACGGTTCCTAAACTAATCATACTCCATCCACCAATGAACAAACCCAATAAAGCCCCTATTTTAAAACCGTTGCGGAGGTTGTACCTATTTTTTGCCCATTGGCTATAGAGCAACGACAACACATAGGCTTGAATCAATACGCCCAAGGCGATGTAGTTCATTTCAGTTGCCATCATCGATGGCATATTGATGTAATGTTGTTCAAAAAAACTAGGGGTCAGCGTATCGTAAAAAATCCAACCGCTAAAGAATAAAAAGATAAAACCCAACAAGGTTCCGGTTAAAGTTGCTTTGGTTAACATGATTTTTAAGACTTGGTTCTAGCATAAAGCTACAAATTATTTAAAAAAACAATTGCTGAATTTAAAACAGTGGCATATCCAACCCAAATCAGGTAGGGATACAATAGCCGGGTTGCCAAGATATCTACAGTTCTAAACCATTGGATGGTTATTACAATCAAATAAAACAAAATCAAGATGACCACCAGCCCACCAAGGGGATTTTTCAATCCAAAAAAAACCAATGACCACAGTCCATTGACCAACAATTGAAGTCCAAAGTGATAGAGGGCTGTTTTTCCCCAGCGGTGGTGAATGCCGTAATACCAAACCCGGCCGGCTGCAATTCCCATCAACAGATACAGCAGGGTCCAAACCGGAGCAAAAAGCCAGTTGGGAGGGGTAAAAAAAGGGAGTTCCAAGGTAGTGTACCATGTATTAACGGAAGTTTGAGTGGCTTGTCCTGCCAAAAAACCCACCCCTAAACATCCCAGCACCCCTAAAAATTCGGAGAGCAGTAATTTTTGCTTCATGCGTAAATCTAAACATTTTCCACGATTTATATTTTTTTTCGCCCACTACAGAAAGTGTATCTTTGCTGCCTATGGATCAGGATTTATTTTTATTTTCCAAATCAGTATCTGCCCATTATACCACCACTTGGCAGGCTCCCAGTAATATTGCTTTGGTCAAGTATTGGGGAAAAAAAGGACTACAACTCCCCCAAAACCCGTCCATTAGTTTTACTCTTAGCCGATGCCATACTACCACCAATGTGGTTTTTTCTCCAAAAAACAAGAAGCACCCACAAGGTTTTGATTTTTTATTCGACCACAAAAAACAACCCGACTTTCATCCCAAGATTCAAAAATTTTTGGATCGGATCTATCCCTACTTTCCGGCTTTGGAACAGCATCATTTGTCGATTTCCAGTCATAACTCATTTCCCCACAGCAGCGGGATTGCTTCATCTGCATCGGCCATGGCAGCCTTGGCCTTGTGTATTGTCGATTTTGAGCGGCAACATCATCCGCAGATGAGTGCCGCCGATTTCCAGAAAAAAGCTTCTTTTTTTGCGCGTTTGGGATCGGGTAGTGCTGCCAGAAGCCTTTCTGGTTCGCTAATGGTTTGGGGAAAAACCAAAGTTTTTCCAGCGAGTAGTGATCTTTTTGCCATAGTTCCGTCCTTGGAATGGCATCCGGTTTTTGATGATTATCAAGACAGTATTTTGATCGTGGACCGAGGACAAAAGCCAGTGAGTAGCAGTCTGGGGCACGACCTCATGAAGGGACATCCCTTTGCCGCCCAGCGCTTTAATCAGGCCCACCAAAACCTAGCGGACTATAAAAGCGTTTTGACCTCGGGCGATCTCGAACAATTTATCGACCTCACCGAAGGGGAGGCACTGACCCTCCACGCCATGATGATGACCTCCGACCCACGCTTCCTGCTTATGCAGCCCCAAACCTTGGCCATACTACAAAAAATTTGGAATTTTAGAAGCCAAACTCAGATCCCCCTTTGCTTTACCCTCGATGCCGGAGCCAATGTTCACTTGCTTTATCCAAAACAAAACCGCCCGGCCGTGATCAATTTTATCGAAGAACAGTTGGTATCCCATTGCCAGCAGGGTCAGTACATCGAAGATCAAGTAGGTGGTGGTCCCCAAAAATTGTAAATTCGTATGATTTATATTTTAGGGTATCTGTGATGGTTATGATCGACTACAGAAATTTATAAGGTGTTAATTCAAAGGTTATGGTGAAAGATTCTTTGTTTTTTGCAAAAATTCTTTTGTTTGGAGAATATGGTATCATCAAGGATTCCAAGGGGCTTTCCATTCCCTATAATTTTTTCCGTGGGACTTTGAAATTGGCCCAAGAAATCATTCCTGCTGTAGCGGCCTCCCACCAAAGCCTTTGTGATTACGCCAAATATCTAAGGGGTTTATCGCCCGAATTGTTGCGTTTGGACTGGGATCGTTTGCAAGCCGATCTGGATCATGACCTTTATTTCGACAGCAGTATTCCACAAGGCTATGGGGTAGGCAGCAGCGGTGCGCTGGTGGCGGCCTTCTACGACCGCTATGCGCTGGATAAATTGACCCCTGAACAAGTCATGACCCCGCAAAATTTGAAAAAATTAAAATCTGTTTTTGCCGCGATGGAATCTTATTTTCACGGCCAGTCCTCCGGCTTGGATCCGCTCAATAGTTACCTCAGTTTGCCCTTGCTGATCCACTCCAAAGACAGCATAGAAACCATCGGAATCCCGGCACAGAATCCCAAAGGGAAAGGGGCGGTATTTTTACTAGATAGTGGTTCTGTAGGTTCTACGGCTCCCATGGTTTCTCTTTTTATGGAAAACATGAAAGAAGAAGCCTTTAGCAAAATGATGCGGGAGGAGTTTACACATATCACCGACCGCTGTGTGGACAACTTCCTCAAAGGACATTTCAAATTTCTTTTTGGAAACATCAAGACCCTCTCGACTTTGGTATTGAAGTATTTCAAACCCATGATCCCGGGAGAGTTTCACGAATTGTGGAAGAAAGGATTGGAAACCAATGCCTACTACCTCAAGCTTTGTGGCTCCGGAGGTGGGGGCTATATGTTGGGCTTTACCCAAGATTTCTCGGCTGCCCAAGAGGCCTTGGAGGGACACCGTCTGGAAGTGGTCTATCATTTCTGATTCCCATGAATACGCCCCGTTCCACTTTTCGATTTTGACTTTCTTTATTGGGACTTTTTGCCGCAGTTTGGGGGTACAATATCGCACTACTGGTTCTGGCGCAATACCTCACTGCCCTTTATATTTTGGCACCACAACTACCTTTTCTAACAGTACTTTTGGATGGACAACTCTTTGCCTTGGTTGTGGCTACTGCCCTTACTGTTGCTGCAGGATTTATCATCAATAATTTTTACGATGCCGAAAAAGATCGCATCAACCACCCCCAAAAATATTTTTTGGA
>CAZGUB010000025.1:0-2224 GCA_964528935.1 uncultured Flavobacteriaceae bacterium
ATACATCGAACAAATCAATCAATCAATTGCCTCTCCCTAATCTTATTTCTTGAGGTTGAGTTTTTCTGCAAAATAATCACAAAAATCTTTCATGGTCGCCGCCATCTTGTCGTCTTGGGTGGCCCGCAGATAAGTGTCGCTCATAGTCAATAAGGTCTGATGAAAAAACATTTTCATCTGATCCACAGGCATTTCTTTTACCCAAAGATCCATTCTTAAGGTTTCTTGATTTTGGCCATCCCAAAAGGCCAACATCATGGCTTGAGCCAATTCGTTTTCTACCCCACCGTCGGGAGCCGACCACATTATTTTTTCGGGCACCTTGTTTTCGTCTAAAGACACTTCTACATGAATGGGACTGGTTTTTTTGGCCATTATCTATCTGGTTTGTAATTGGACTTGGTAAATAGGGTTTGAGCAGGTAGGTTGAGCAAGGTTTGAATTGGTGTATCGGCGTGATTGGCCATATAACTTTTGATGATTTGCCAACCCATCCACACCCCAATCCGTCCTGGGGATTCGTTGTCAATTTCCAAATAAAATTTTGAAAAAGGGGTAGGTTCTATAAATCTTTGGGACAGATTTTGATCGGTACTAAACAATAACTGTTTTTCAACAAAATACTGCCAGATGTATTTTTCGTTTTCTTTTGCCCAGAGAATTTGTGAGGCTGAAAACCGCATTTTTACTGCATCGCTCAAATCCGGCAGAACCCAATCTTTGAGGTAAATCATTTTGCCATAATAGATCATTTGTGATAAAAATGTTCGATCCTTGGGCAGAGGTATCTTTTTTTCAGCAAACTTTTCGGCCACATGCGAACTCAGAAATTTGATATCCATCTCCTGCCTTACATATCTTGGAATCCCCTCGTAAAGGGGATGATCTGCCCCCAAATAGGTGTCTAATGAAATAATCAAAAGCGAATCTGCATAAACGGTTTTACTTTGATAATCTACATTGTTGATTACCCCAATTACCCTAGGAGTTTGCATTTTGGGAAAATAATATTTCAAATGCTTGAATAGGAGTTCTAAGTCCTCCTCTATGGACCGGGTGGTTGTAAATCGGGCTTGAACATTGTCCAGCAACAGCTGCTGCAAGCTGTCTTTTTGTCTTCTAATCCAGACGCTATCGTGGAATTTCTCCGGAAAAAGAAAGGGATATTCGCTTTTAAGTGCCGGAATATTCTCAGGGGAGGCAAGATGAAACTTTTCATCAAATCGTTCCAAAGTTAAATCAATGGGAATAGAGCGGATTGTGGCGGCCTTGGGATCGGAGATTTGACAACCAAAAACGGTCAAAAAAAGAGCAAAAAGAAACAAGGATATGATTTTTTGACGAATATTCAATCTCATATATTGGATTTGGTTTTATTCCAATGTAATTTCGAGCTACAAATGTAAGGGGTCTATGATAAAAAAATTGAAAACACCAGAGAAAGTAGTCAACCATATTGTCACTTGGTTAAAAAAATATCAAGAAAAATCACAAATGAATGGTTTTGTGGTCGGGGTTTCTGGGGGGATAGACTCTGCCGTTACCTCCACCTTGTGTAGCCTCACCGGAGCTCCAGTCTTGTGTCTAGAAATGGAAATTCACCAAGATCCCAATCAGGTATCTAGGGCCCAAAAACACATCGAATGGTTGGAAGATCGATTTCCCAATGTCACCCACCACAACCTCTCATTGACGGCAGTTTTTGATCAATTTGTAGCAGATTTGCCCCCTACACAAAACCAGGAAGCACAATTGCTGAGCTTGGCCAATACCCGAGCGCGTTTGCGAATGACTTCCTTATACTATTTTGCCGCCCTCCATCGCTATCTCGTTGCTGGAACGGGAAATAAAGTAGAAGACTTTGGGGTTGGGTTTTACACCAAGTACGGCGATGGAGGGGTAGATCTGAGCCCCATCGCGGATCTGATGAAATCGCAAGTCTATCAACTGGCGGAGCAACTCCAAATCATTAGTGCCATCCAAAAAGCAGCCCCTACCGATGGGCTTTGGACCGACAACAGAACCGACGAAGACCAAATGGGTGCCAGTTACGATGATCTAGAATGGGCCATGGAGGCCCTCCAAAACAATCCCCAACCCAATAGTTGGAATAAAAAACAAAAACAAATCATCGAAATTTATAAACGTTTCAACCGCCAAAATCAACACAAGATGAATCCCATTCCTGTGTGTAAAATCCCCCCTGAGCTGATGGATTGAGGTT
>CAZGUB010000025.1:2324-13267 GCA_964528935.1 uncultured Flavobacteriaceae bacterium
GATGCTTTGTCATACATTGAATCCAATCCCATTGACATCATCATCTCTGAAATGGAAACGTCAAAGCCAAAGTCATGGCCGACGCATTGTCCAAAATTCACACCAACAACCTTTACATCATCAATAATTTCAACAACGAACGAGCTTAGATGTTGATCTCGACCGACCCAGAAGCGGTTTTGAAACCCTGTCAGCCAGGGAAATCGAAGTGCTAAAATACCTCACCGACGGAAAGAGAAATATTGAAATTGCAAAACGGTTGGACATCAATCAAAAAACTGTAAATACCTACAAAAACCGGATGATGCATAAGCTAAACGTCAACAACGTCTTTGACCTCTACTTACAAGCCAAAAACATGAACTTGGTTTAGAGTACCCGGTTGAGCCTGTTGGAAAGCATTTTTCTGAGATTCTGATAACTGACAATGTCTTGAAGCAATTCCTTGTTTTCCTGTTGATCTTTGGTATTGAGCTGTAATTCCAGAATCTTTTGATCGATCAAATGACGACGCATCGACAGTATGGTTTCACTGACTAATTGCTCCACTTCACTGCCTTTTGCTTTGACAAAGACATTTCTTTTTTCCCAGTCATGCAATTGATACTGTTCCTCTCTCATAATCAAATCGCTAATGATTTCATTCTGTGATAAATCATCGGACTGCATGATTTTTTCTAAATTTAAATCTCCCTCATGGGCTTGGTAATATTCAATGAGATGATAGTAAAGCCCTTTGAAAGTAGGGTTGCTCAACTCGATTTCGTCCTGTTGGAGGTCAAGAAAAATCTTCTCGTATACTTTGGCAGTAATATTTTGAGACTCTTGGATCAATTCCCCCTCTTGGTTGTGAACCAAAACACTGTCCTCGAATTGCAACTCTATATTTCCATAAATCAATAAAATGGCAATAATTTGTTTTTCAAGCTCAAAAACATGGTCGACTTTGGCAGTCGGGTCAGCCGTTTTTTTGACCAGAGCCAGAGCGTTGTCGGGAATGAGCTTTTTGGCTCCTTTCTGTTTGTTTTTTTGTTGAATTTGTGCCATAGCACTAAAAAGAGCATCTTCAGAAATCTCCATAATTTCGGCACAATTCCTGATGTATATTTCCTGCTTGATGGCATCGGGGATTTTGGAAATGCTCTCTACGATCTCCCGAACGGTCTCTGCTTTTTTGATGGGATCGTTTTTGCCATCATCGGAAAGGAGTGAGGCTTTGAACTGGATGAAATCATTGGATTGCTCTTCCAAAAATGCTTGGATCTCCTCGGCAGTATTCTTTTTAGCAAAACTGTCGGGGTCTTCCCCTTCTGGCAAACTACACACCCTTACATTCATGCCCTGCTCCAAAATCAAGTCTATACCCCTAAGGGAGGCCCTCAAACCGGCTGCATCGCCATCAAAAAGCACCACTATATTTGGGGTCAATCGGTTGATCATTCGAATCTGATCGACCGTTAGTGCGGTTCCGGACGAGGACACCACATTGGTAATGCCCGACTGATGCATTTGAATAACATCGGTGTAGCCTTCGACCAAATAACACACATCTTTATGAGCAATGCTTTGTTTAGATTCATAAATTCCATAAAGAGCCTTGCTTTTGTGGTAGATTTCACTTTCGGGCGAATTGAGGTACTTGGCCGTTTTGGTGTTTTGTGACAAAATTCTTCCCCCAAAACCTTGCACCCTGCCCGACATGCTTCGGATGGGAAAAATCACCCGACCCCGAAATCGATCAACCTGGCGGTTTTCGTTGACAATCACCAGACCGGTTTTTTCCAAAAACTCCAGTTTATATCCCTCTTTTTGTGCTTCCTTGCCCAGCGCATCATAGGATTCGGGGGCGTAGCCCAAAGCAAATTTTTTGAGGGTTTCGTCCCTAAATCCTCTTTCTTTGAAATATGTTAGGCCGATGGATTTGCCCACCTCGGTCTCCCACAAGTTTTTTTCGAAAAAATTTGCGGCGTACTGGGCAACCAAAAACATACTTTCTTTGGTGTTTTTGATTTGTTTCTCCTCGGGAGATTCCTCCGATTCCTCGATTTCTATGTTATACTTTTTGGCCAAATAACGTATGGCTTCGGGATAGGTAAAATGTTCGTGCTCCATAAGAAAAGCAATGACATTTCCTCCCTTTCCACTGCTGAAGTCCTTCCAAATTTGTTTGGCAGGAGAAACCATAAAGCTGGGTGTTTTTTCTTGGGTAAAAGGGCTGAGTCCTTTGAAATTGGCTCCGGACTTTTTGAGGCTCACAAACTCGCCAATGACCTCCTCCAATCGGGCGGTTTCGTACACTTGGTCTATGGTCGTTCTAGAGATCAAAATTGGACTTATGTGGATATAAAAATAAAACTATATGGGCACTGCACAAAACCTATGTAAACAAATTGAGTTTTGAGACGTCAGATGCTTCGTTCAATCACATAGTTGACCATAAGTTCGAGCGCGTCTCTGGTTTTGTCTTGCGGAAAGGTTTTTAGGATTTGTATTGCTTTGGAGCGGTATTCTTCCATTTTGTGCTGGGCAAATTCCAAGCTCCCTACTCCCTTTATTTTTTGGATGGCTTCCCGTACCCTTTTTTTGTCTTTGTTGTGGTTTTTTACCGAATTGATCAGCCACTTTTTGTCCTCTTGCCCCATGACATTCAAGGCATGGATCAGGGGAAGGGTCATTTTTTGTTCTTTGATGTCTATACCGGTAGGTTTTCCTATTTTTTCTTCCGAATAGTCAAACAAATCATCTTTGATTTGAAAAGCCATGCCCAGCAGTTCTCCAAATTCGTGCATTTTGCTGACTGCAGCATCGGGTGCTTCGACTGCTTTGGCTCCCATGGCACAGCAGGCGGCGAGTAGTGTGGCAGTTTTTTGGCGTATGATTTGGTAATAAACCTCCTCGGTAATATCGAGATTCCTGGCTTTTTCTATTTGCAAAAGTTCTCCTTGGCTCATTTCACGAACTGCCACCGAAATGATTTTGAGCAGATCAAAATCTTCGTTTTCTATAGACAGTAACAAGCCTTTGGACAACAAAAAATCGCCTACCAAAACAGCAATTTTATTTTTCCACAAGGCATTGATGGAAAAAAAACCCCGTCGCTGGTTGCTGTCGTCGACCACATCGTCGTGGACCAAAGTGGCCGTATGGATCAACTCGATGACGGCTGCACCGCGATAGGTACGCTCGTTGATCTGACCCTTGCCCAGCATTTTGGCCACCAAAAAAACAAACATGGGTCGCATTTGCTTCCCCTTTCGGTTGACGATAAAGTGGGTGATTCTGTTGAGTAGGGCAACTTTGGAAGACATGGAAGCTGAAAACTTTTTTTCAAAAAGTTCCATCTCTTGGTAAATGGGTTCCTTAATTCGCTCTACAACTTTCATTTCGCCTTAAAGATAGTATTATTCGATGGGGATTCACAAGCTAAACTTGAACCCCTTTGTTGGCCAACTGCCCACAAGCTGCATCGATGTCTTTTCCTCGCGAGCGACGGATGGTTGCCGTGATTTTGTGTGCTTCCAAAGTGCTTTGGTAAGCCTCAACGCTAATTTTATCGGCTTGTAGGAATTTGTCTTCCCCTATGGGATTGTAGCTGATCAAATTGACTTTGCAAGGTGTCGGCTTGCAAAAATCGACCAGCGCACGAATGTCTTCCTCCCCATCGTTGATTCCTTTCCATACCACATACTCGTAGGTCACGGGTTTTTTGGTTTTCTGATACCAATACCGAATCGCAGTAGCGAGCTCCTCCAAGGGAAAATTTTCAGCAAAAGGCATCAATTCCTGCCGTAGGGTTTGTCGGGCACTGTGCAGGGAAATGGCCAAGCCAAAGCGAACCTGGTCGTCGGCCATTTTTATGATCATCTTCGGAATTCCGGAGGTAGAAACAGTTATTCGAGAGGGAGACATCCCCAAGGCCTCGGGTTGGGTGATTTTGTCGATGGCCTTGATCAGGTTGTTGTAATTCATCAGTGGCTCCCCCATACCCATAAAGACTATATTGGAAAGAGGTCGGCCAAAATACAAACGACTTTGCTGATCCATGGCTACCACTTGGTCATAGATTTCATCGGCATTGAGGTTGCGCATTCTCTTGATTTTGGCAGTAGCACAAAAAGTACAATCCAAACTGCATCCCACTTGGGAAGAAACACAAGCAGTAGAGCGCGTAGCCGTTGGGATCAATACCGATTCCACGATCAGATGGTCGTGTAATTTTACCGCATTTTTGATGGTACCATCGCTGCTTTTTTGCTGTTGATCTATGGCAATGTGATTGATCACAAAATGCTCCTCCAGCAATTCTCGGGTGGTTTTGGATAGGTTGGTCATTCCCTTAAAATCGTGAATGCCTTTTTGCCACAACCACTGGTAAACCTGGTTGCCTCTGAAAGCCTGATCTTGATTTTCGGTAAAAAAATTCCTGAGATCCTCCAGCGATAGGGAGCGTATGTCTCTTTTGGTCGGGGTTTTCATCACAGCCTGCCCTTCATCTCTATTGCCCTAGTTTGTTGTTACAAGATAAGCATGGCATCGCCGTAGGAGTAAAAGTTGTATTTATTCTTTATGGCCTCTTTGTATGCTTCATTGATAAAATCCACATCGGCAAAAGCAGAAACCATCATTAGCAATGTAGACTTGGGAGTATGAAAATTGGTAATCATACAATTGGCGATGGAAAAATCGTAGGGAGGAAAAATAAATTTGTGGGTCCACCCCTCGTAGGGGTTGAGGGTTCCCATGGAAGATACCGAAGATTCCAAGCCTCTCATCACGGTTGTTCCCACCGCACAAATCTTGCGATTGGATTTGAGGGCATCGTTTACGATGTCGGCAGCTTCTTGGTTGATGATCAGTTCTTCGGAATCCATTTTGTGTTTGGACAAGTCCTCGACTTCAACAGGGCTAAAGGTTCCCAAGCCAACGTGGAGGGTGAGCTCGGCCAGTTCAATTCCTTTGATTTGGAGTTTTTTAATCAAATGTTTGGAAAAATGAAGGCCTGCAGTTGGTGCCGCAACGGCTCCTTCGTGCTTGGCATAAATGGTCTGATAGCGTTCTTCGTCTTCTTCCTCTATGGGTCGATTGATGTATTTGGGTAGCGGAGTTTGACCCAGCTCTTTGAGCTTGGAACGAAATTCACTGTAGGTGCCATCGAACAAAAACCTTAGAGTTCTCCCTCTCGAGGTAGTGTTGTCTATCACTTCAGCGACCAAGCTGTCGTCGTTTCCAAAATACAATTTGTTGCCGATTCTAATTTTTCGAGCCGGATCGACCAATACATCCCACAAGCGTTGTTCCTCATTGAGTTCCCTAAGCAGGAAAACTTCTATTCTGGCACCCGTTTTTTCTTTATTGCCAAAGAGCCTCGCAGGAAAAACTTTGGTATTGTTCAGAACCATGACATCTCCTTCGTCAAAAAAATCGATCACATCCTTGAAAGTGTGGTGACTGATGGATTGATCGGCACGATTCAGAACCATGAGCCGCGACTCGTCTCTTCCCGACGAAGGTCGCTGAGCCAATAACATTTTTGGGAGATCAAAATTAAAATTCGATAGTTTCATCTGTTTAAAATTATGTAAGTTGTTGATAATGAGAGTTTAACCATATCGGTAGGTATTGGTCTTTACCGTGTTAAATGCCCATTATGGGCTTTAATAGATATATTTTTTGCCCTGCAAATATAGGTTCATCAAAGGGGGGTTGTCAAGTAAAAGGAAAGAAAAAACTAAAATTGATCCAGATCAAAGCCAATTCTCTTAAGATCGTCCCAAAAACTGGGGTAAGACTTAGAAACTACTCCCGCATTTTTGATCACAATAGGCACTTTTAACCCCAGGGGAGCAAAAGCCATGGCCATTCTGTGGTCGTTGTAAGTGTCTATGGGTACGTATTCCTTCAGTGAATTTGTGTTTTCCAATTCTAAGCTGTTGTCGGTGATTTGAACTTGTGCTCCTAACTTTTCCATCTCGATTTTTAGAGCCATCAGCCGATCGGTTTCCTTGATCTTGAGGGTGTGCAAACCAGTAAGTTTGCAACCCACGCCCATCCCCAAGCAGCTAACAGCAATGGTTTGTGCCAAATCGGGAGTGTTTTTAAGGTCCATAGAAATGTAGTGAGGCACCGTGAAATGGCTTTGCTTGGAAAGTATTATTTTTCCTCGATCAAAATGGGTCATCACCCCCAATTTTTCGTAAAGATGAGACAAGGCTGCATCGCCTTGTTTGCTTTCTGAATTGAAGCTCTCAAGGGTGATCTGGCCATCCTTGGCCAAAGCCAAAATAGAATAAAAATAGGAGGCAGAACTCCAATCCGACTCTACCACCCACGTTTTGGCATCAATCTTTGGTTTGGACTGGATGGTTATTTTGTGACCGTCAAAGTCTGTCTTAATCCCCAATTGATCCATTATACTTTGGGTCATCTTGATGTAAGGAACCGAAGTGGTTTCACCTACCAGATCGATGGTCAACCCGTTTTTGAGCGAAGGAGCAATTAGCATCAAAGCAGAAATGTACTGACTACTCAGATGAGCCGGCAGCGCTACTTGGTCTTTTGTGATGGCCTTCCCTTTTATTTTGAGCGGGGGATATCCACTTTCTTTTGTATACTGGATTTCTGCTCCCAGCGATTGCAGTGCCTCGACCAACAATTTAATGGGTCGCTCTTGCATTCTTTGTGATCCTGTAAGAACCACCTCTCGGTCGGGCCGGGTGGCAAAATAGGCTGTCAAGAAACGCATGGCGGTACCGGCGTGATGGATGTTTATAGTGTCACTGGTGCTTTTTAAGCCTTTTTGGGTGACTTGTGAGTCATCGGAATTGGAGCAGTTTTCGATCTTCAGGTTGGGATACAAGGCTTGTAAAACCAGCATGCGATTGGATTCACTTTTGGAGCCGGTAATGGTCAGCTCCCCCTTGGTAATTTGTGTATTGTGGGATAACTTGAGCTTCATTGGCAGCGGGTTGTTATTTCAATTTTGGATTGTTCTGGTGGCGGTCATGGTCTCGCTTTGTTTTGATCTCCATTTTTTTATCAAACGCCTTTTGCAAATCCACCCCCGTTTGGTTGGCCAAGCACAACACCACAAAGATCACGTCTGCCAGTTCCTCTCCCAAATCTTTGGATTGGTCGCTTTCTTTTTCACTTTGCTCCCCATATCGTCTGGCGATGATGCGTGCTACCTCGCCCACTTCCTCTGTGAGTTGTGCCAAATTGGTCAGCTCGTTAAAATAGCGAACCCCATGGTTTTTGATCCAGCGATCTACGGCATTTTGTAGTTCTTGTAATTCCATTTGCCGACGAATTTAAAACTTTCCCCTTGGAGGAGAAAGCCCAAGGGCAAAAATCACAAGAAGTTTTTGATTTCTTCCAGTCGATATACCATGGGGCAATGCAAATGAGCCGGCTCGTTGTGGGTATTGAAATGAATGGCTTGCATGCCTGCATTAAGGGCTCCCAAAACATCTGCTTCCAGGCTGTCTCCTATCATCAAAGAGCTGCTGGCAGAGGTTTTAGATGCCGCAATCGCATATTGAAAAAAGATCGGGTTGGGTTTTTTGCAACCCACTTTCTCGGCGGTAAAAATGTGATTAAAAAATGGTGCAAGCCCAGAATTTTTGATTTTACGATGTTGGACCGCCTCAAATCCATTGGTGATGATATGGAGTCGATACTTCTGGCGAAGGGTTTGCAACAGTGAAAGAGCCCCTTCAAAAAGGTGGGGGAAGGTTGAAAGATGTTGGATGTACAGCTCAGAAATTTGATCGATACTGTGGCGTTGGTAATCAAAACATATCTCTTCAAAAGTTTTGATCAGTCGCTGTTGTCTCAATTCTTTTTGAGAGATTTTGTTTTCTCGATAAAGCTTCCAATACTGGTGATTGATCGGTTCGTAGGCCTTGAGAAAATCATCGATGTTCAATTGGATGTTCAAGCTACCGAAGATCTTTTCGAAGGTCAAAGCCGAGTTTTTTTCAAAATCCCAAAGGGTGTGATCCCAGTCGAAAAATACATCGGTTATTTCTTCCTTTTTGAGCATAGAATATTTCTTCGGCAATCCAATTCATAAACAATCATTTAGGCCATTGAACACCTCTATCGGTAAGCATAGCTTAACAGCCGTCCACCACATTACTTTCTCGTTTAGATCAGATTTTGATCTTTAAAGCTAAAATAATGTTTTTGAAAAACAATAAGGTGATCCAAAATCAAGATGTCGAAAGTGGCAGCAGCTTTCACAAACTTTTGGGTGATGCGAATTTCTTCTTGGCTGGGGGTAAGATTTCCTGAGGGGTGGTTGTGGGCCAAAATCATGGCACTGGCTCCCAATTCAATGGCACTTTTCAAAGCCAAACGCACATCGACAACTCTTTGGCTGATCCCTCCCTTACTCAAACATTTTTTCTTCAACAAACGGTTGGATCGGTTGAGGTACAAGATCCAAAACTCTTCGTGGGGCAGTAAGCGCAGGGTGGGAGCCAAAAACTCGTGTACCAAAGTACTGGAGTTGAATTGTTTTTTTTCGAGCTCGGGAAGATGATTCAAGCGTACGGACAGCTCCAGCGTAGCCTTTATTTTTATGGCCTTGGCCACCCCAATTCCCTTGAATCGAAGCAGGTTTTGTAGCGAACTGTTGTGTAAATCACCCAAACCGTTTTGGTGATTGTGCAAAACGCGTTTCATCAAAGCTACGACACTTTCTCCGGGACTTCCACTTCCAATGACAATGGCCATCAACTCTGCCACAGACAAAGACGAGGCTCCTTTTTCCAGTAATTTCTCACGGGGGCGATCATCGGAATTCCATTGCTTAATGGTCAAATTTTGGGGCATGATTGAAGAGGATTCAAATCTATTTTAAAGATAATAAATCTCCGAAAAGTTTAAAACTGAGAGAGGTAAGTTTTTAGCTGCTCCCAATCCAGACCTCCATAGTTGCCGGAACTCATCATCAACAAAACCGAACTGTGGTAGTCTTGTTCCAAAAGAAAGTCTTCCAAGGCTTTCGGTTGGGTAAAAACCATCAGGTCGGGTTGGCCAAAAGCCGTTCTGATTTCTTCCGGACTGATGGGTGTTCTGTTTTTGATTTTTAGTGCCTCGGGGTCATAGAAGACGATGGGCAGATCCGACTTTTCCAAACTGTTTTGGTAATGAATCAAAAAACTCGGATCCAAACTGCTATAGGTGTGCAACTCCAAACAAGCCACCACTTTTGATTGGGCAAACTGTTCCCTAACGGCTCCGGTGGTTGCCTTGACCTTGCTGGGGGCGTGAGCAAAATCTTTGAACAAATGGCTGGACTTTCCGTCTATCAATCGCTCCAAGCGTTTGGAGGCTCCCCTAAAACTACTGATGGCTTGAAAGAAATCGTCTTGATCCACTCCCATCAGCTGGCAAATCCACTGGGCTCCGGAAAGGTTGGAAAGGTTGTGTTTTCCGAACACCTGGAGGGGAACCCCACCTTCGTCGGTTTCCAAATAGGTGATCCCGGCATCTACGGTGTATTCCAGAAGGCTGTAGGGCTCTTTTCGGATGGTATTTTGAGAAGCAGCGACCATGGTGGTTAGTAATTCGTCCTCTTGGTTGTAGACCAAAACCCCGCCTGCAGTGATGGAGTCAATAAAAATTTTGAACTGTTGGTGGTATTCCTCAGCCGTTTTAAAAACATTGACATGATCCCAAGCGATACCACTGATTAGGGCAATCTGTGGTTTGTAGTGATGAAACTTGGGACGAGCATCTATGGGAGAAGAAAGATATTCATCCCCTTCGAGCAATATAAAATCATTGCAATCACTCAATTCGACCGAATTCTCAAAACCTTCTAACTGAGCCCCCAACATATAATCTACCGAGATTTTGTGGTAATTCAGTACGTGCAAGATCATGGCCGAAATGGTTGTTTTTCCATGACTTCCTCCTATGACAACTCGGGTTTTTTCCTGTGCAAAAAGTGCGATAAACTCCGGATAGGAATAAATGGGCAATCCCAATTTTTGTGCCTCCAAAAGTTCGGGATTGTCTTTTTTGGCGTGCATTCCCAAGATCACCGCGTCGAGATCGGCAGTTATTTTTTCCTGAAACCACCCCATTGGGTCGGGACAAATTTTGGCTTTTTGCAACTGACTGAGAGAGGGATCAAAAATAGCATCATCGCTTCCGCTCACCCGATGGCCGTTTTTTTTCAAGGCAATGGCCAAACTGTGCATGGCACTGCCTCCGATGGCTATAAAGTGGTAATTACTCAAGTCTCAAACGCTTTTTTAATTCCAAAACTTCCTCAAAATCAGGTTGAATGCGTAGGGCTTCCGTTATGGATTGAGCTGCATTTTCCCGTTTGTTGTTGTAAAAATAGATTTTTGAAAGATAATAATAGGCCCAAGCGGGGGGATAAATATCTTCAAAACGGTAGGTTTCCAAATACCGCAACAGTGCGACGGCACCCAAGTCCAGTGCCATGTTGTTTTCGGCTGCGGCCCTGCCCAGCTCAAAAAGGAGGTTTTGGCTCACAGCAGACAGCAATATTCTTTGCTCTAAAACCGCTTTTTCCAATTCGCTGAGTACAGAAAAGTACTGCCGCTCGGCCGCATCCTTGTCACCCTTCAATTCGTAGAGATGGGCCTGCAAGAGCCTTCCCTCTAACGGATCTATTTCCATCAACTCCAACACTTTCTCCAGAGCCAAGGAAAAGTCGCCTCCCAATAGCGCGGGAATTTCGGCATGCAACTGGATCAACAACTTGAGTACCCATACCTTTTTGGGGTACCATTCGTAGGCATTGAGGATTGATTTTTTGGCTTGAACAACATAGGGTATTGAAAAAATACGGGCTACTTCTAGGGATTTTCGTGCCGCGGCTGTGGCCAGTCGAAAATGATACATACCGTTTTCAGGAACTTTTTGCACAAGAACTTTGTAAAAATCGATGGCGCGATCCCAAT
>CAZGUB010000026.1:0-12912 GCA_964528935.1 uncultured Flavobacteriaceae bacterium
TGGGGAACACGTCATCGGCAAAGAAGTTGAAACAGCACTTCAACAAGCCTGTCACGGAACTAGCGTGCAAATCAAAGAATTTACGGTAGCACCACAAATAAAGCCCAACAATGGCTTGCCCTAGCACGAGTGGTTTATCGAATTTGAAAATCCACCGTCAGACCCGCTGGCTTTTTCCCAAAAGCTCGATCTCGCCATGCAGAAGCAAAATGTTTACTACGAAGACCTGCTCAAGGGAAACGTCCTAAGAACTTTGGTCATTAGAAACGTAGCCCCGGGAGGGTTTCAAAAATACATGAAAAGCATCGGGAAACTGGGCGGACAGAACAAAGTGCCCCGTTTGTCCAACGACCGAAAAATAGCAGATCAACTTCCCATACAATAACCCATGTACACCACCCACTCCCATCAAAAGCGTTTTCAAAAAACCATGGATTTTATGAATCGACACATCGATTCGGGATCCACCATTTTGGACCTGGGCATCCCCAACCCCATGTCCCGGATGATGAAGGCACAAGGATATCAGGTAGAAAACACCAAGGGAGAAGACCTCGATGAAGACCAATCACGGCTTCAAAAATCTGAGGCACAGGTGGTAACCGCATTTGAGATATTGGAACACCTGCTCTCCCCCTATCAAGTGTTGAAAAGTATCAAAGCCAAAAAAATGGTGGCGAGTATTCCCCTAAAACTCTGGTTCTCCAAAACCTACAGAAGCAATACCGATCCCAGAGACCGCCATTTTCACGAATTTGAAGACTGGCAGTTCGATTGGCTTTTGGAAAAAACCGGCTGGAAAATTATAGCTTCCGAAAAATGGATCAACCCTCCTCAGTCCATCGGATTCAGAGCCTTGTTGCGATATTTTTACCCCAGACACTACATCGTTTATGCCGAGAAAATAAAATGACCCCTTTGAGATTTTACATTGTAATACCCGCCCATAACGAAGCAGATCACATCGGCAAAACATTGCAGTCTCTGGTCGAACAAGAACTGCGACCTGCTGCGGTGGTGGTAGTGAACGATCACTCTAGCGATGCCACCCCGGACATTGCTGATGGTTTTGCCCAGTTTCATCCTTGGATCAAGCTGGTTCACCATTCCTCGTCCCACGACCATTTGCCCGGAGCCAAAATCGTGGAAGCCTTTTACTGTGGCTTTCAAACCTTGGACGATCAATACGACATCCTCTGCAAATTCGATGCAGACTTGGTCTTTGAAAAAAACTACCTTGCCCGACTGTCTCATCATTTTAATCAAAACAAACGATTGGGAATGGCGGCCGGACAATGTTATCTTCAAAAAAACGGAACTTGGATCCCCGAGAACCTACACCACCAAGATCATATAAGAGGCGCCCTCAAGGCTTATCGTAAAGCCTGCTTTATAGACATCGGACAACTGGCCAAATCCATCGGTTGGGACACCCTCGATGAACAGCTGGCTCGTTATTATCATTGGGAATGTTTGGTGGATACGACCCTGAAAGTAAAGCATCTTAAACCCACGGGAAAAAACTATACCCCCGGAGCAGAACAGCTCCAAGGCCAAGCCACCTACCGCATGCGGCTCGGACTATTGCTGACTGCCATTATTGCTCTCAAACGTACTTGGATCCTCCAAAAACCCAAAGCTTTTCTCAGCAATCTCCAGGGTTACTTCAAAGCCAAAAAAGAAAATCATCCCTTTATTGTAGATTCCAAACAAGGGAAATTCTTGAGACGACATAGGTGGAGGGGGATTTTTCAAAGGATTAAATCAATATAAGCACCACTTAAAGTATATTTGTCGGTAATGAAAAAATGGAACATACTCGTATTGGGCAGCGGGGGTAGAGAGCACACCTTCTGCTGGAAACTCTCACAAAGCAAAACCATCAACCAAATATTTGTCGCTCCGGGCAATGCCGGAACCTCAGCTTTGGCCACCAACCTTGACCTAGGCGTAAACGATTTTGAAGGCATTAAAAAAGCCGTAATTCACCACAACATAGTGCTTGTGGTCGTAGGCCCCGAAGATCCATTGGTTAGAGGCATTCACGATTTTTTTCTGCAAGACCCACAGCTGAAAACCGTTCCTGTCATTGGCCCTCAAAAACTGGGAGCTACCTTGGAGGGTAGCAAGGAGTTCGCCAAAGATTTTATGAGCAGGCACCAAATTCCCACCGCAAAGTTTGCCAGTTTTACCGCCGACAACCTCCAGGAGGGATATGCCTTTTTGGAAAAAATGCAGCCTCCCTATGTCCTCAAAGCCGACGGTCTGGCGGCCGGAAAAGGGGTACTCATCATTGATGATCTAAAAAAGGCAAAGCAAGAACTCTCCAACATGCTTTTGGATCAGAAATTTGGAGAAGCCTCTGCCAAAGTTATCATCGAAGAATTTCTAAGTGGAATTGAGCTGTCTTGTTTTGTTTTGACCGATGGAAAAAACCATCTTACCTTTCCCATGGCCAAAGACTACAAACGAATCGGAGAGGGAGATACCGGGCTGAATACCGGAGGAATGGGAGCTGTTTCGCCCGTCCCATTTGCCGATGAGGCCTTTCAAAAAGCCATTCAAAAAAACATTGTAGAACCCACCATCGAGGGCTTAAAAAAAGATCGGATTCTTTATGTCGGCTTCATCTTTATAGGCCTGATACGGGTCGGTGACGCTCCCTATGTAATCGAATACAACGTCAGAATGGGCGACCCCGAAACCCAAGTCGTCCTTCCCCGCATCCAAAACGATCTAGGAATACTACTCAAAGCAACTGCAGAGGGACAGCTTTCCCAAATCGACCTGGAGATTGATCCGAAATCTGCCACTACCGTGGTTGCCGTCTCCGGCGGTTATCCCGAGGATTACGAAAAAGGAAAGGTCATTTCGGGTCTCTCCCAAGATAGCGATAGTCTGGTTTTTCATGCTGGAACGGCCTCAAAAGAGGACAAAGTCTTGACCCAGGGGGGTAGGGTATTGGCAGTCACTTCTTTGGGAGAAAACCACAGGAGCGCATTGAAAAAATCCTACGAGACCCTCGATCAAATCAGCTTTGAGGGGATCTACTACCGAAAAGACATCGGTTTCGACCTATAAAAAAGAATGGGCTGAAGGATCTTTGTTCTCCTCACCATTTTTATCAAACTTTTGCAACTGCTTGATCCAATATACCGCAGCTACAAATCCAATGGTGATGAACATAAAAGTCACGCCGTTGGCCAACCACCAACTGTACAACTCCAAATCGGTGAGTAAGCTGTAAGGGAGAAAAAGAAGATCCTCAAAGAGGCTGGCTAGGGCTTCGAAAAAATTTTTCATTAAAGTCGCTTTGGTTATATTGCAAAAGTAATAAAATCAGTGATGATTGTAAACTTATTCAAAACAATTGATCCCAGAAGCGGAGGTCTGTCGTTGGCATTTTCTTTTATGCTGGTATTGTGGATTGATTTTTGTAAGGCCTTCGGGCTGGGATCAACCATAGATTTCGTCCAAACTTTTTTGTATTGGGGGGTGTTTGCATTGGTTATTTTATCGATCGCTCTTCTGGAGCGCGACAAAAAGGGCTCAAAAATGGAGGGGATTCATTTGATTGTTTTTCCGGTTTTACTCCTCTTTTTTCCACGTATTGAAAACGCAGAGACCACCACCTTGGTCTTGGGGTTTCTATTGATCTTTGGCCAACATATTTTTTCGAACGCTGCTGATCCTAAAAAAACGACCAAAAACTTACTGGACAGTTCCATTTTTATTTCCATATTGGCTCAATTCAATGGGTTTTATGGGTTTTTTTACCTGCTTCCCCTATCCACATTAATCCGTAACAAACAATATGATCTCAAAAACATTTTGGTCTTGCTCCTTCCCGTATTTTTGATTCCCTATACCCTCACGGGAATTCAACTGGTTTTACCACCCCACTGGCTGGCGGGCTTGGACCTACAAGTCCAAGGACATTTATTGGAACTGACCCAACTTACCCTTGGAGACATACTATGGATGGGGGTTCTTTTTTTAGCACTGATGGGGGCGATTTTTAAAATCCCCAAGGCTCACGAAAAATTGGCCTTTCCCCGCCGAGCCATGGCACAGATCTACATGAGTTTTTGGCTTTTTTTTGGCGTCATTCAAACCCTTTTCGGGCTGTACACCTCGGCAGACAGATGGTTGCTGACCTTTGTTCCGGCGGCCTATTTCATTGGACTAATGATGGCCTCTATTCCCTCGGATCGATTAAAGAATGCAGTCTTGTTGGGGGGCCTCCTTGCAGGGGTACTTTTCAAAGTACTGGACACGGGGATGGTTTCCTTTCCATGGACGGTGTAGCCTTTCCAATTGAGAAGCATGTCGTATCTTCGCAAAAAAAAGCAACCACCACCATGAGCAACAGCCCAATCAGCCAAAGTGCTATAGCAATCTTTAAAGAAAGTATCGAACAATACCACCAGATTGACCAAGTCGACCAGCCTTTTCACAACCCCTACCCACCAGACCGCTTGGAACATCTGCTCTATCGCAAAAATTGGATCGACACCGTTCAGTGGCATTACGAAGACCTGATCCGAGACCCTGAGATCGACCCCACAGCTGGAATGAAGCTCAAAAGATTGATCGACGCCTCCAACCAAGACCGAACCGACACCGTAGAATATATTGACAGCTACTTCCTCCGCCAATACAAAGATGTACAGATTGATCCGCAGGCAACCGTCAACTCCGAGAGTCCCGCATGGGCTTTGGACCGACTGTCTATATTGGAACTAAAAATTTACCACATGGAAGAAGAAGCCAATAGAGTCGATGCCGGCGAAGACCACCGAAAAAAATGTAGTGAAAAATTACAGGTGCTTACCACGCAAAGAACAGACCTGAGCACGGCCATTGATCAACTACTGGAGGACATCGCCGCTGGAAGAAAATACATGAAAGCATACAAGCAGATGAAAATGTACAACGACGAGGATACCAACCCCATCTTGTACAAAGACAAAACCTAAGCCACTATGAAAAAGCCACACCTGCTGCTCATCAGACTTTCTGCATTGGGAGATGTGGCCATGACCGTTCCGGTGCTTCGCTGTCTGTTCAAAACCTATCCCCACCTCAGCATCACCTTGGTCAGTCGTCCCCATGTGGCTCCCATCTTTGGTGAGTTCGAAAACCTCCACTTTTTTCCTGTAGATCTCAATGGAAGACACCAAGGGATAAAAGGGATTTGGATCCTGTTTCAAGAACTCAAAAATCTTCCTATTACTGCTGTGGCCGACCTACATTCGGTTTTGAGAACCCATTTGCTCACTTTGCTCTTTAATCTGTCACTTTTTAAGGTAAGTCAGATCGACAAGGGACGCTCCGAAAAAAGAGCCCTTACCAGAGCCCAAAATAAAAGATTCATCCCCCTTACCCATACCGTCTATCGTTATTCCGATGTTTTCCGAAAACTGGGTTTTCCCATTCAAATGGAACATCACGAATTCCCCGAAAAACCACACCTTCCTCAAGGCATACTCTCCCTATTCGGCGACAGTCAGAAAAAATGGATAGGCATCGCCCCCTTTGCCGCACATTCGGGCAAGAGGTATCCTCTGGATTTAATGCAAAAAGTCATCCATTTCCTACAGAAAGATCATCAGATTTTTCTCTTTGGAGCCGGCCAAAAAGAACAAGAACAACTTCAGGTGTGGGAAAATGCCTTCACGGCGGTTTACAATACGGTAGGAAAAATTGACTTTTCGGAGCAGTTGAATCTGATGGGCTCTTTGGATCTGATGATTTCCATGGACTCTGCCAATGGGCATTTGGCGGCTAACTTTGGGATACCGGTTTTGACCCTATGGGGGATGACGCATCCTTTTTGTGGATTCTCGCCCTTTCATCAGTCAAAGGACCACTGTCTGACCCTAGACCGAACCAAGTTTCCATTGATCCCTACTTCGGTCTATGGCCACAAAATCCCGCAGGGATACGAAAAAGCTTTCAGAACCTTGCAGCCAATTAAAGTGATTGAAAAAGCCTTGGAGATGCTAAAGCAATAAAAAAGGATTACACATCATCGTAGTCCACCACCAAATCCGGACTGGTGGGATGGGCTTGGCAAGTAAGGATCAGCCCTTCCTCGACCTCTTCGTCGGTTAAGATTTGATTGCTCACCATTCTAGCACTTCCCGATTTGACACGAGCAATACAACTTGAACAAACGCCTCCTTGGCAGGAGTAGGGAACATCGAGTTTATGCTGAAGGGCGACATCCAAAACGCTTTTTCCCTCCGGGAGGTTAATGTAATGGGATTGCTCGTCGTAGCGGATTTCCAAACGGGAGGCTCCCTGCTGCTCCGGCAAGGCCTGCGCCGCCCCGGCCGAAGTAAACAACTCGAAGCTGATAGAGGATTCCGACACGCCGTTTTCTTTCAAAGTTTCAGAAACCACTTCGATCATTTTTTCGGGGCCACAGAGAAAAAATTGATCCACCTTGCCCCCAAAGTTTTTCAAGGTATTTTTGACCACATTGGACTCTATGCGACCGAATAAAGAGCCCTCTACGCTGGCCCGGCTAAAGACCCATTGGATACTGAGACGCCCTTTAGAGGCGAAGGCCAAGGATTTTAAATCATCGTAAAACATGGTGTCTTCCGGACTTTTGTTTCCATAGACAAGATGAACTTCATGCTGGGGGTGATCCCGTAGTGCGGTTTTTAGGATTGACATGATCGGCGTAATCCCACTGCCGGCAGCAAATGCGACCAATCGCAGCGCTTTTTGGGAGGAGGCAAATTGAAAACGACCCTCGGGAGGCGCAACCAGCAGGGTGTCATTTTCCTTCAATACCCGATTGGCATAGGTGGAAAAAACCCCTTGAGCAACCTCTTTGATCCCGATCTGTATCTCCTCGCCCGGAGCACTGCAGATGGAATATGACCGTCGCTCGGGCTTTTTATTTATATTTGTTACTACAGTCAGGTATTGTCCCGCTTCAAATCTAAACTTTTCTTTTTCTGTTTCCGGAATTTCAAAGTTTATCAAGACTGCGTTTGGAGTGTTTTTGGTTATTTTAGAAATAAGGAGTGGGAGCATTTCTGCCATGGCATTTTTGTTGCAAATTTATTCTAAAAATTGAACAATGACAATATCAAAATTTTGGCAGCTGGAAATCAAGTCTTTTTTTAGGATGCCCCAATGGGAAGTGGCCGTTATTGCCAAAATTTTCTTGGGGCTGTTTGCCCTTTATATGTTTGTGTCTCTTTTGGCTTTTGGCGTGGGAATCTATTATATTTTGGAAAAAGTCTTTCCCGAGCAGTCCACCCTGATGCTGATCAATCAGGGGGTGTTCTATGTCCTGATAATCGAAATTTTGCTTCGCTATTTTTTCCAACAACCTCCCACCACTAGGGTGCAGACGTGGATTTTACTGCCCATCAGGAAGAGTCAAATCATCCATTTGCAATTGTTGCGGTCTATCCTCAACCCTTTGAATTTTACTCCCCTGTTCTTGTATTTGCCCATAGCTGTGGTCTCTGCTGTTGAGGGCACCCCTTGGATGCAGGTACTGATCTGGTTTTTTCATCTTTTGTTCCTTACGCTCACCCTAAACTTTTTGATTTTTTTGGCAGACAAGAGCAAGGGTTTTTTTATTTCCATGCTGATTTTTGTGGCAATAGGGATTGGTTTGGAAATTTATACTTCTGTTTCATTTTCTACTGCTTTTGCCAAAGGTATGATGTGGATTCAGCAGTATCCCCTGTCCCTGTTGTGCAGTTCCGGTCTATTGGTTTTGACCTACAGCCAATGCTTTCATTTTTTGAAAACACGGTTTTATTTGGACATGGGCTTGTCCAAAAAGCCGGAAAAGGTCTTATTGTTGAATTTTGCCTTTCTGGGAGGGTATGGAAAAGCGGGAGCCCTGCTCATCAATGATCTTAGGTTGTTGTTGCGAAACGCAAGAACCAAACAAGTACTCCTCATTTCCATGATGTTGCTCTTCTATGGATTGATTTTTTTCCCTTCCGAAATCTACAAGAACAACTCCCTGATGTTGATTTTTGCATCCGTCTTTATCACCGGAGGATTTTCTTTTTCCTATGGGCAGCAAGTTTCCTCTTGGGACAGCGAATACTTCAGTTTGTTGATGACCCAAAACCTTACCTACAGAGAATACCTCAACTCCAAGTGGTGGCTGATGGCTGCTTCCGTTCTGATATCCATGATTCTGGCTTCATTCTACCTAATTTTTGGATGGAAAGCATGGGCCACGGTAGTGGCCGGAGCATTTTACAATATGGGCGTGGGAACCTATGTCAACCTCTACTCCGGAGCATATCATCGTGTGCCGGTCAAACTCAATGTAAAAGCCAAAGCCTTTGAAAACACCAAGGCCCTTAACACGACCCAACTCTTGTTTACCCTCCCCAGGCTGGGGCTGCCTTTGCTCCTATTTTTTGTTGCCGATTTTTTTATTGGTGGCTATGCCGGATGGATCACATTGGTAGGGATCGGATTGTTGGGGCTGCTTTTGAAAAAACCGCTGCTCGATCATTTGGCCAAAATATACATACACCAAAAACACAAAACCGTAGAAGCGTTTTCAAAAAATTAACCCATGATAGCAATCGAACAACTCACCAAAAAGTATGGAGGAAAAGAAGTCCTCAACATCGACTCATTGACCATCAACCAAGGAGAGCGCTTTGGGCTGGTGGGCAACAATGGGGCAGGAAAAACCACCCTGTTTAATCTGATTTTGGACCTGATCAAACCCGACACCGGACAGGTATGCAACCAACAGATCCCTGTCCACAAAAGCGAAGACTGGAAAAAGCACACCGCAGCTTTTATAGACGAAGGCTTTTTGATCACCTACCTTACCCCCGAAGAATATTTTTTTTTTGTTGGAGGCCTTCGCGCTGTCGGCAAAGAACAGGTGGACGCTTGGCTCCAACAATTCGACGAATTTTTCAACGGAGAAGTTTTGGGACAAAACAAATACATTCGAAACCTCTCCAAAGGAAATCAAAAAAAGGTAGGGCTGGTTTCTGCCTTTTTGGGTCACCCCAAGCTCGTTATCCTCGACGAGCCCTTTGCCAATCTAGACCCCAGCTCTCAAATCCGCTTCAAAGCACTGGTTCGTCAACAAATTCAAAACCACGACCTCACCATCTTGATTTCCAGCCACAACCTTAACCACGTTACCGAGGTATGCGACCGGATTGTTTTACTGGAAAAAGGTCTCCCCATAAAAGACCTGAAAACCACGGCCAAAACTTTCGGTCAGCTCGAAGATTATTTTAAAGCTTAGACACATACTAAACCCTCTATTTTTCAGTTATATGAGAAAATACTCTTTTGAAAAAAGCGATTTTTTTTTGGGTCTTATTTTTTACTTGGGGTTGGTTGTTTTTTGGATGCTCCACACAAAAAAACAAAATGCTCAACCGAGGGTATCACGCCTTGAACACAAAATACAACGTACTGTTCAACGGACAGGAAGCTTTTGCTGTGGGCCAAGCCATATTGGAGCAAGCCCACGACGACAACTTTTTTGAGCTGCTCGAGGTAGAACCCATCGCCCTTAATGGAGAGCGCATGGACCAAACCACAGTAGTTCCCGGTTTTGCTCGCGCCGAAGAAAAGGCCGTTAAAGCCATACAAAAACACTCCATGAACATCGAGGGCATCCAGCGCAACAACAAAATAGATGAGGCCTACCTGCTGTTGGGCAAAGCCCGTTATTTTGACCGTAGGTTTTTTCCTGCCTTAGAAGCCTTCAACTTCTTGCTCGAAAATTACGCCGACAGAAAAACCTATGTCGAAGGCAGAATATGGCGAGAAAAAACCAACATAAGTCTGCGCAACGACCAACTTGCCATAAAAAACCTCAGGAGTTTGGCCCGATCCATTACCCCCCGGAGCCGTTTCCACAGTTTGGCCAATGCAACCCTTTCCCAAGCCTTCATCAACACCCAGCAATTGGATTCGGCTTGCTATTACATCCGAAAAGCGGCAGTCACCGCCAAAAATAATCACGACAAAGGCCGCTATTATTTCATCGCCGGACAGCTGTTCGAAACTCTTCAAAAGTCAGATTCTGCCCTTTGGGCTTTTGAGCAAGTCGCAGGGCTGAAGCGAAAAACACTAAGAACCTATTGGATCAATGCCCAAATCAAAAGGCTCCAAATCAGAAGTATCAGAGACAGCCTAGACCCTGTCACATCCTACCAAAAACTCTTGGACAACTACGAAAACTCCCGCTTTGACCATCAGATCAACCGCGCTCTGGGGTTGCACTACTTTCAGCAAAATCAAGACAGCTTAGGTCAGGACTACCTCAACCGATCTCTCCGCTCTAATCATCTGGATTTGCCCACCAAACAAGCCAACTATCGGGACTTGGCCAATTTCAATTTCGCCACAGGCGCTTACCTCCTCACCGGAGCATTTCTAGACAGCCTGCTGACGACCCTTCCCGAAGAAACCCTGATTAAAAGAAGAACGCAAAGAGAAAGAGACAACCTCAATGGCGTGATCAAATACGAAAAGATCCTTAGCGAAACCGACAGCATACTCCACCTTACTTCCCTAGACAAAACACAACAGATGGAGTACTTTGAACGCTTCCTCCAAGAAAAACAGTCCCAAGCCTTGGCTCAAGTACCCACCGAAGAAAAAAGTTTCTTTCCTTTTTTTGGAAAGTCCGCCAACGCCTTTTATTTTTATAACCCCAAGCTTGTCGTTCAGGGACAACAAAAATTTCTCTCTACTTGGGGAGATCGTCCCAATACCGACAACTGGGCCATAGCCTCTAGAATTGCCCCCATCGGCAACAATGTAGACCAAGTCCAAGAGAAAAGTCCGGAGTCGCAGGAAACATTTTTTGTTGAAAAAGCCGAAAATTACGTCAACAAAATACCCAGAGATCCGGCCGTGATCGACAGCCTTCAAAGGCGCAACCAAAATGCCTACTTGCAAGTGGGGATGATTTACAAAGAAAGTTTTAAAAACTTTGCGCAGGCAAAAGACCGACTCCAACACCTGCTTACGCTCAACCCCGCCCCCGAGCTGGCAGCTCCCGCCCTCTACCACCTTTTTAAAATTCATGAAAAAACAGAGCCTCAAACGGCCAAAAATTATTTTGATCGAATCATCGCCGACTATCCCCAAACCGCTTACGGAAAAATCTTGGGCAATACGGAAGAATTTGATCAGTCCAAATTGAACACCCCCGAAAACGTTTACAAAAACCTTTTGGACAGTTACAGTCGTGGCGAGTACGACCTGCTACTGGACAAAGCCCAATCCTTGCGGGTATTCATCAGCGGAACCACTGTTCAACCCAAATTCGACCTGTTGATGGCCAATATCCAGGGTCGCCTCCAAGGAAGAAGTGCCTGGCAAACTGCCCTGCAAGAGGTCGCCACTAAATACCCCCAGACTCCAGAAGCCGAAAAAGCCCAACAGATGATCGCCCAAATAATTTTGACCGACTCCATCGATTTACAAAACAAAACCTATCTCAATTATAAATGGATTTTTACCTTCAATATCAGGGACAGCATCGGTCTCAAAGACACCAAAACAAAACTTCAGAATGCCCTAGAGGAAGAACCCAAAACCAGTTGGTTTTTGTCCGAAGATCGCTTTGACAAGGACCAAATTTACCTCGTGCTCCATGGCATCAGAAACCCAAGAAACCTCAACGAGTGGAAAAAGAAATTTGTGCAAGACGGTCAAGAAATCTTGAAACTAAATAATTTTGTAGTTTTATCCTCTGATTATAAAAAGATGCTGCGCGACAAAAAAACACGGAATCCGGAAGATCCTTAACGCCTGGCAAATACAAAAAACCGAGCCCCTACAAATAAGATTAGAATTTTAACGAATTAAATACTTTACAACCAGATGAAAAATAACGAATTCAATGGACAGTACAGCCGTATAGAAAACTCCACCACCGTAAAGGGAGACATCCTTTCCGAAGGCGATTTCCGCATCGATGGTACCCTAGACGGATCTATTAAAACCCACGGAAAAATTGTGGTAGGCAAAGACGGCCTTATCAAAGGAAAAGTTAGCTGCCTCAACGCCGATATAGAAGGCAAAATCACCGGCACCCTAGAGGTCTCCGAAACACTGAGCTTGAAATCGACCAGCACCATAGAAGGCGATGTGGTCATTGGAAAGTTGATTGTAGAGTCTGGAGCCACATTCAATGCCAACTGTTCCATGAACAAGGACCATAAACAAAAAGCCAGCATCAGCCTCGTATCTGATTCCGAGGGAAGCCATGAAAAAACAGCCTAAAAACTGGCTGGTCTTCTCCGGGCTTGCTTTTCAAATCGGAATAGTCATGTACCTGATGGTGCGCTTGGGAGGATGGATACAACAAAAACGGGATATCGATGCCCAATGGCCCACGATGCTCACCGTATTTCTTGGAATGCTATGCGTGATCCTGCTCATTCTCAAACAAAGCAAAAGAAGCTAAATTCGTGATTTCCCATATCCTGAAATTTGGCGGCAGAACGATCCTCTTTATGACAGCCTTATATTGGTTACACACCCCTGTGGTAGATCAAATGGGGTTTACTGTGATTGCAGAACTGCTGTGGAGTTGCTATCTTTTCAACACCTTGTTGGCCTTGGGATTTTTTATGTTTCTACTCTTGGTTTCCAAAACCAACCCCGACCAGTTGGGCTGGGTGTTTTTGCTTACCAGCGCCCTTAAACTCCTTCTCTTTTGGGCTCTGATTCAGCCTAGATTCCAAAATATCGAAGCCACTCCCTTGCTGCTTTTCTCCACTTTTTTTATTCCCTATGCTATCGCTTTAACTTTGGAAATTTTCCATTTGGTAAAAATTTTAAACCAAGGGTCGTAATCTTTTACTCCCCTCCCTAAAATATGTTTTAAAAGTATTTTATTTTAAAAATCGAATGGCTTAC
>CAZGUB010000027.1:0-12834 GCA_964528935.1 uncultured Flavobacteriaceae bacterium
AAAAAGAGGTGATGGCCGTGCAACAAATCGTCATTAAAAATCAAAAATCCGGCATGTGTAGCCTACGACATCTTGTTTGGCTGCCCAGGCTGGGTAGAAGCCATGATCCAAGCACAGGCATTTATCAAAGCCGGAATGGCTCGAAAATGTCTAGTCATTGGTGCCGATGCACTCTCCCGAGTGGTCGATCCTTACGATCGAGATTCTATGATTTATGCCGATGGAGCAGGTGCCATCCTATTGGAAAAATCGGATCGGACAGGGGGAATATTGTCCCACAGCAGTATGACTTTTACCGCAGCAGAGGAAGCAGATTTTATTTTTTACGGCCCCTCTTACAGCAAAGACCAATTGAAAGGCGACAAATTCATCAAAATGCAAGGGAGGAAGGTCTATGAATTTGCCCTCAACCATGTCCCCTCCGCCATGAAGCAATGTTTGGATCAGGCAGAGGTGCCCATCGAAAATCTCAAAAAAATATTCATCCACCAAGCCAATAAAAAAATGGATGAAGCCATTGTCAAAAGATTTTACCGACTTTACAAAAAACCCATGCCGGAACAGGTACTGCCCATGAATATCGAAGAATTTGGTAATAGTTCGGTGGCCACTGTCCCCACCCTCTTCGATCTGGTGCTCAAGAAAAACTACAAAGGACATTCTTTGCAAGTCGGTGATGTCGTACTTTTTACAAGTGTAGGTGCGGGAATGAACATCAATGCCATTACCTATCAAGTTTAGGCAGCATTAAAAGGGAAATCCCCGGTTTTCTTTGGCTTAATTGTGTAAATTTGTGTTCATGCTCATACTTCAAGACATAGGCGCCTACTTTATCATGCTTTCCAAAGTATTCAAGGGGTTTACCCGTTGGAGCGTGATGCGACAACTCATTATCCGAGAGGTAGACTCGCTGATCATTGGATCGATCGGTATTGTGTCTTTTATTTCTTTTTTTGTGGGAGGGGTGGTAGCCATTCAGACGGCCTTAAACCTCAACAATCCCCTTTTGCCAAAAAACCTGATTGGTTTTGCAACCCGACAGTCGGTAATCTTGGAGTTTGCCCCTACCTTTATCTCGGTCATCATGGCCGGAAAAGTAGGCTCTTACATCACCTCCAGCCTTGGCACAATGCGGGTTACCGAACAGATCGACGCGCTGCAAGTGATGGGAATCAGCACCTATAATTATTTGATTTTTCCCAAAATAATCGCACTGCTTTTTTATCCCTTTGTAATCACCGTTTCGATGTTTTTGGGAATTTTTGGAGGTTATATTGCTTCCATCTACGGTGGTTTTTGTTCCAGTGCCGATTTTATCGAAGGCATTCAAATGGATTTTACGCCTTTCCATGTGCGGTACGCTTTTATCAAAACCGGTTTTTTTGCATTCATATTGGCTACCGTTCCTTCCTTCCACGGCTATTTCCTCAAGGGAGGAGCGCTGGAAGTGGGAAAAGCCAGCACTACCTCTTTTGTTTGGACCAGCGTACTGATTATCGTTGCCAATTATATCATTACCCAATTATTACTCACCGGATGATTGTTGTAGAAAAACTTTGCAAATCTTTCAATGGCGTCAACGTACTGACCGATGTCTCTACGTCCTTTGAAAAAGGAAAAACCAATCTGATCATTGGTCAAAGTGGATCGGGAAAAACAGTCCTTCTCAAATGTATTCTGGGATTGTATGGCATAGACAGTGGAAATATTCTTTTCGAAAATCGATCCCTTCAAAAAATGGATCACCGCGAAAGAAGCAATCTGAGAAAGGAAATGGGGATGGTTTTTCAGGGCAGTGCTTTGTTTGATTCCATGACGGTAGAGGAAAACATCATGTTTCCCATGCGTATGCTGACCAAAAAAAGCCGTGAGGAAATGCTGTATCGGGCCAACGAGGTTATCGAGAGGGTAAACTTGGTCAACGCCAACAAAAAACTTCCTTCAGAAATTTCTGGTGGTATGCAAAAAAGGGTGGCCATTGCCCGGGCCATAGTGATGAATCCCAAATATTTGTTTTGTGATGAACCCAATTCGGGTTTGGATCCCAAAACCTCTACCTTGATCGACAACCTGATTCAAGAAATCACCAAAGAATACCAGATCACCACGCTGATCAATACCCACGACATGAACTCGGTCATGGAGATCGGCGAAAAGGTACTGTATCTGGAAAACGGCAGAAAAGGCTGGGAAGGGACCAACAAAGAAGTTTTCAAAACAGAAAATGAAAATGTGGGAAACTTTATCTACTCCTCCGATCTATTCAAAAAAGTAAGAAAAGTTTACCAGCACGAAGATTAGTCTTTTTTGCGGTCAAATTTCTTCTGTACACCGGCAGCAAATTCTTTGATGTCTTGGTCTTTTTTCATGGGACAAATCATTAGCTCCTCGTCGGTATCTACGATGATAACATCCTCCATTCCGGCGAGGATCACTTTTTTACCGGATGCAGTTTTAACTAGGTTATGACCCGATTCCATAGCATAGAGTTGTGAATTGATAATGACATTTTGAGACTCATCTTTGGGCATGCGGTCATAGAGGGATTTCCAACTGCCAAGATCATTCCAATCAAAACGAGCCGGAATCAGATGCAGGTGTTCCGATTTTTCCATCAGGGCATAGTCGATGGAAATGTTTTGGGCCAAGGGGTAATGTTGAAACACAAATTCTTTTTCTTGGGGGGTATTGAAAAACTCATAACCCTTTAGAAATAATTGGTACAGCTCAGGAACATGCACTTCAAAACCTGCCAGTAGCGCTTCTGCTGACCACATAAAAATCCCGGAATTCCAGTAGTAGTTCTTGGCCTCAAGAAATTTTTGTGCAGTAGCGAGATTGGGCTTTTCGGTAAATTCGACCACCGTCTTTAGGGAACTGCTTTGATCTTCGGCTTTAACGGCTACATATCCAAAGCCGGTAGCGGGAAAATGGGGGCGAATGCCAAAGGTGATCAGGTTTTGACGGTCGGCAGCCTCCAAAGCCAACGCCATATCTCGCTGAAACAATTTACGATCCTCTATCAGATGGTCACTGGGCGTGACCACAATTTTGGCTTCTGGGTTGAGTTTGCTGATTTTGAGAGTGGCCAGCAATATACAAGGGGCGGTATTGCGACGATCGGGCTCACAAACGATCTGATCCACCGTAATAAGACTCCCCAACTGATCCATGATCATGTCCCGGTAACGCTCTTGGGTAAGGACATAGATGTTTTGGTTTGGAATAAAATGGGCCAATCTGTCAAAGGTATTTTGCAACAAAGAGCGACCTGTACCGGTCATGTCGTGAAATTGCTTGGGAAAATCGGGGGTACTCAGGGGCCAAAATCGCGATCCTATTCCCCCGGCCATAATGATTGCATAGTGGTTTTTGGACATGCTATTCTATTTTTTTTACTTGGGCATTGGGGTTAAAAAGGTAGATTCTACGGCTGCTCAATTCCCTACATTCAAATCTCTTGACGCGTTTTTTTCCCATAACAAACTTTTTGCCGTTGTGGATTTCAAAAATCACCCCTTGTTCCAATTCAAAAATATAGTTTTTTTCATTCTCTGCCTCATATTTGTTGAGCGCAAGGGACAGGTTCAAATCCGAGTCGGATGAGGCTTTTGGATTTTTGAAGTGATGAAGTAGGGCTGTCAACAATTTTTCCGGGAAAATATCCTCCGTCAAAAATGGCTGCATGATTTTCTGGTAGGTTTTTTTCCAGGCTGTACCATGTGGTTTTATGCCCACACCATGATTTAAAAAGGTAACCAGATGGGCAATTTCGTGTAGGGTGGTGATTAAAAAACGATAGGGATTGGAAGTTTGGTTTACGGTGATGCGATGCCCTCCGTTAGGATAGGCTCTAAAATCTCCGTGTTTGGAGACGCGCTTTCGGCTGATGAGAATATTGACCTTCCAGAGCTCTAGGTATTTGGAAAGCAGAGGAAGGGCGGCACCGGGAACAAACTCTTTAATTGTACTGACAGGATCCCTCATTTGGTCATGGGGTAGAGGACGATAATGGCAGTACTTTGCCGTTGTAAAACTGATGTCCTGTTCGTGCAAAATCCAAGATGTACTTTGCCATTTGATGGGCTTTGATCGGGGCTTGATATCCGGGAAAGGCTTCCTCCAACATTTCGGTTTGAACAGCACCCAATGCCAAGGCGTTGAAAGCAGGTCCACTTTCTTTAAACTCCTCGGCCAGCAACTCTGTGAGTATGGTCACAGCTCCCTTACTACTGCTGTAGGCAGAGAGCCCAGGAAACTTGGCACTCCCTTGCACACCGCCCATGCTGCTGATGTTGACCACATGACCGGAAGTATTCATCAATGGAAGCACAAAGCGGGTCAAAGCGGCAAGTCCAAAAACATTGACTTTGAAAACTTGTTCAAAATCAGAGGTGGAGGTTTCTAAAAAAGGTTTATTGACCAGATTTCCGGCATTGTTGATCAGGGCATCGATATGGGTAAAGTGTTTTTTTATGGTTTCAACAAAAGCTTCGATCTGAGATTCCTGGGACAGATCCACAGAAAAAGGATGGATGTTTTGAAGGTTATTTAATGCTTTGACGTTTCTGGAAATAGCAATTACTGCAAAACCCAGATCAGCAGCTTGTTTACAAATTTCAAGACCAATACCCCTACCAGCCCCGGTTACAATAAGGGTTTTCATTTGTTTAATTTTTTGTCAAAAGACCAAGAGCCGTATGGGGTTTTCGATATACATCCTCAAGGTTTGTAAAAACTGTGCCCCGGTGGCTCCATCTACTGTCCTGTGATCACAGGCCAAGGTGAGTTTCATGGTATGACCCACCACGATCTGCTCCCCTCTGACCATGGGTTTTTTCTCTATGGCTCCGACAGAGAGTATGGCCGAGTTGGGCTGGTTGATAATGGAGGTAAACTCCTGAATACCAAACATTCCCAAGTTGGATACCGTAAAGGTGCTACCATCCATTTCTGCCGGTGTCAATTTCTTGTCCCGAGCCCTGAGGGCGTAATCTTTGACACTCGCCCCGATTTGTCTCAAATCCATCTCGTCGGTAAATTTTAGTACTGGAACTACGAGACCATCTTCTACAGCGACGGCTACCCCAAGGTGTACGTGATGGTTTTGAACAATTTTATCATCATACCATTGAGAATTGACCTGAGGATGCTCTTTTAATGCCAAAGCTACGGCCTTGAGTACGATATCGTTGAAAGATATTTTGGTATCTGGCAGAGTATTGAATTGCTGTCTGAAAGCCATGGCGTTGTCCATATCCAATTCCACACCCAAATAATAATGGGGTGCGGAAAACTTGGAGGAGGACAATCTTTTGGCGATGGCTTTTCGCATATTGCTGTTGGCCAAAGTGGTTACGCTTTCTACACCGCTAGGCTGGTAGGCTGCGGAAAAACCAACCGCTGAACCTTTGAAGTTATCAATATCCCTTTTGATGATTCTTCCACCCTCTCCAGAGCCATTTACCTGTTGAAGGTTGATGCCTTTTTCTTCGGCCAATTTTTTTGCCAAAGGCGAGGCAATGAGCCTGCCGTTGTTTTGAGGCTGCTTTGCTGTTGTTGCTTTTACGGGTATTGGTGTAGGTTGGGGAGCGGTCTTGGTTTCGCTCACGGCCACAGCTACAGGAGCAGCTGCCGGGGCTGTCTCGTGAGTCTTGGATACTGTAGAGGCACTTTGAGCTATGGAAGCTTTGACCTGTTCGATGTCGGTTCCTTGTCTTCCTATAGCCGCCAAAACAGCATCTACCGGTGCAGACGCACCTTCTTCCAATCCGATATACAAAAGCGTTCCCGAATAAAAAGATTCAAACTCCATGGTCGCTTTGTCAGTCTCAATTTCTGCCAATATATCTCCTTCCTGTACCGCATCACCCACTTTTTTGTTCCACTTGGCGACGGTTCCTTCCTCCATGGTGTCGCTCAATCGGGGCATGGTGATGACTTCTACCCCCTCGGGCATGGAAGTGTTTTCTGAAGATGCTGTAGGTGCATCCGACTGGGCGGGTGGGGTTTCCACCGTCTCGTCGGAAGTTGTTTTTGTCTCTTCTGGTGGGTTTGCTTCGCGGGCGATCAATCCCGATATATCCTCACCTTTCTTGCCTATGATGGCCAAAAGGGTATCGACAGGAGCAGTTCCCCCCTCTTCTATACCGATGTGAAGGAGCACTCCTTCTTGAAAAGACTCAAATTCCATCGTAGCCTTGTCGGTTTCGATCTCGGCCAATATATCTCCTTCTTTAACAGTATCCCCTACTTTTTTATACCATTTGGCTACAGTTCCCTCTTCCATGGTATCGCTCAAGCGGGGCATATTGATCAATTCTGCCATTTCAATCTAATTTATGCTTTAAAAATGGGTAATCTTCTTGTTCGTATACCGCATCGTACATTACTGATATTTCAGGGAATGGGGAGGTTTCGGCAAACTTTTCACATTCGCTGACTTTGGCCTTTACCCTAGCATCGATTTCGTCAACCTGTTTCTGGGAGGCGTATTTGTTTTTCAAGATGACGTCTTTGACTTGGGTAATGGGATCAATTTTACGGTATTCTTCGACCTCCTCTTTGGTTCTGTATTTCTGCGCATCAGACATGGAGTGGCCTCTGTAACGATAGGTTTTCATTTCAATAAAGGAAGGCCCTTTTCCGGATCGGGCGTGGCTGATAGCTTTGTCCAAACCTTTGGCTACGGCTACGGGATCCATTCCATCTACTGGCCCGCAGGGCATTTCGTATCCCAATCCCAATTTCCATATTTCATGGTGACTTGCAGTTCGGGCTACCGAGGTACCCATGGCGTAACCATTGTTTTCAACGACAAAAACAACCGGCAACTGCCATAGAGTGGCCAAATTAAGGGTTTCATGGAGGGAGCCTTGTCGTACGGCGCCGTCTCCCATAAA
This sequence comes from uncultured Flavobacteriaceae bacterium, assembly GCA_964528935.1. Lineage (GTDB taxonomy): Bacteria > Bacteroidota > Bacteroidia > Flavobacteriales > Flavobacteriaceae > UBA8316. The sequence continues at coordinate 6,903 of CAZGUB010000027.1, forward strand.
ACAGAGGGTTACATTGTCTCGGTTAAAGTATTTGTCTCCAAAGGCCATTCCGGCACCCAGCGGAATTTGCCCTCCGACAATGCCGTGACCGCCGTGGAAATTGTGTTCTTTGGAAAATATGTGCATGGAACCGCCCAAGCCCATTGAGGTACCCGTGGCTTTGCCAAATAGTTCTGCCATTACCTGTTTGGGATCTACACCCATCCCTATGGGTTGTACGTGATTCCTGTAGGCCGTGATCATTCGATCTTTTCCAAGCTCCATCACATGGAGTGCTCCAGCCAAAATGGCCTCTTGACCATTGTAGAGGTGGAGAAAACCCCTCACCTTTTGCTGAATGTAAACTGCGGCCAGTTTATCTTCAAATTTTCGCCAAAAAAGCATGTCCTCGTACCATTTGAGGTAGGTCGCTTTGGTTATTTTTTTCATTAAAAAGTAATGATTATCAAATTCAGTTTATTGTACAAAATTACTGAATTATGAGCGTATGGTAAAATATAAAATATGAATTTGACAAAGAAAGATCAATAAGTTCCCTCTATGGGTTCTTCGGCGGTTTCCTCCGGAACGATCTGACCTGGCCCTCCAATATCGAATGACAAAGAAAATCTCAAGGTATTTTCGAGTGGATTCCTTATGGTAGAAGTAGAACGCAAATAGGAGATGTCGATGTCAATGTTGTTGACGGTCAGCCCCGCCCCAAAGGTGAGGTGTCTCCGAGAGCCCTTGTCTTCACTTTCGTTGAAATAGCCTGTCCGCAGGGCCAAGGCCTCCCCAAAAGTATACTCAATACCCAGTGCCCAAGTGATTTCTTTGAACTCTTCAGCCATGCCCCCAGGGGCATCGGTAAAAGATTGTAAAATTCCGCTAAAAAAATTAATGTCTGGCTGTCTGTATCCCGCCAAACTATTGTCGTCGTTGTAAAAAGCAACAGGAGAAGGAACCAAGAGTTTTGAAAATTCCAAATATACCCCCAAGACATTGGATGAATCGAATATAAAATCCAAACCACTTCCCAACCTGAGGTTGGTCGGGATAAAATCCATTTGTCCGCCTTCATCGTATTTGAGTCTGGGTCCTATATTGGAAATGTTAAAGCCCGACCTGAATTGCCCGTTCACATTGCCCATATCAAAGGTTTTGGTCTGAAAAAATCCTGAAATATCTACCCCCAGGCTGTTGGCAGAGGTGGCGTCCACATCCGGATTGATTTTTAGATCAGAACGGATGAATCTTCCTGCTACGGACATGGCAAAACGCTCGCTGAGTTTGAGGGCGTAGGAAAGATCCAAAGTGATTTCATTGGGTCTCTGCGATCCCTGATCCACGATGGTCCCGGCTATATTTTTGTTGAACTTTATGTTTCCAAGACTAAAGTACTTGAGACTGGTCGCCCATGCACTTCGTTCGTTGATCGATCTAAAATAAGTTACACTTCCCAAAAAAATATCGTCTACCAATTGTCTCAAATAAGGTGTATAACTTACCCCCATTCCACTGTTGGACTCGTAAAAAGCATATTTGGCGGGATTCCATTGTTGTGCGTAGGCATCTGGCGATGTGGCCACCCCCAGCTCTCCCATACCAGCAGCCCTAGCATCGGGAGTAATCAACAAAAATGGAACACCCGTGGTAATCACTCGATCTTGAGCAACGATAGGGTTGGAAAACAAGAGGGCGAAGGCAATTGAAATTGGGACTAAAATCTTCATGGTATGGTAATATACCATAAGAACGCTATTTCTATCAGTTTGTTGCCCAAAAAAAATAGAGTTTTTAACAATTTAAAGCCTTTTGTTTTTTTATCCTCCTTATAATAATGTGCAAATCCAAGCGTTATATTTAAAAAATAGTAAAATATAAATTGTTTGTAGTTGAAGATTAAAACTCAGATTATTAGTATATTGCATTAAAAATTTGACATACTTATCCTATGAAAATTAATTTTTTAAGGTACGCATTTGTCGCTTTACTGGCGTTATTAATGGTAGCCTGTGGAGGCAGAAACAACATCTCCAGAGCTACCGGATGGGGGATCAATTCCAAACAAGGTGGATTTCAGTACAATATCGATTATGAGGAACAAGAAGCAGGTCCCGGATTGGTTTTTATCGAAGGTGGAACCTATACCAAAGGGCAAGTTCAGGATGATGTTCTGCACGACTGGAATAATACCCCAACCCAACAACACGTCATGTCTTTTTACATAGACGAAACAGAAGTGACCAACCTGATGTATATGGAGTACTTAGATTGGCTTAGTACTGTTTTTCCTCCAGAATCTAGTTCTGACTACAAAAGATTATATGAAGGCGCTTTACCAGACACTTTAGTATGGAGAAATACCCTTGGGTATATGGAAGAATTGACCACCAATTACCTCAGGCATCCTGCTTATTCTCAGTACCCTGTAGTAGGAGTTAATTGGTTACAAGCCGTTCAATTTGCAGAATGGAGAACCAATAGGGTCAACGAATACATCTTGGAGCGAGAATCATTTGTTCAAAAGGACATACGATACAGCGAAAATGATGGTGGAGTGGTCAACTCCAATAGTACTTTCAGCACCGATGCCTATCTGAAAAGACCAGAAACGGCCTATGGTGGGCTGATGGCTTCTGACAGTCTGATGGGCAAGAGAGGCGTGAAGAAAAAAGATACTGCCACCGTAAACGTATACGCCGGTGTGGACAAAGGGGTACTTCTGCCCTCCTACCGACTTCCCACAGAGGCAGAGTGGGAATATGCAGCTTTGGCTCTAGTTGGGGACCGAGAGTATAATACCTACAGAGGTAAGAAAAAATATCCATGGTCGGGTGAATACACTCGATCGGATGAGAGAAGAAGTGAGGGAGATCAACTGGCCAACTTCAAATTTGGCAAAGGAGATTATGGCGGAATCGCAGGTTGGTCCGATGACGGTGGCGACATCACTATTCAAGTCAAAAGCTATCCTCCCAACGATTTTGGCGTTTATGATATGGCAGGTAATGTCGCCGAATGGGTGTCTGATGTTTATCGTCCAATTATAGATGATGAATTCAATGATTTCAATTATTACAGAGGAAATATATTCCTAAGAAATGCTATTGGTGAGGATGGAAAGGCTCAAATAGTTTCTCCAAATGAATTAGAATTTGATACTCTCCCAAATGGAAAAATTATGATAAAGAGAATCCCTGGCCAACTAGAAACAGAGAAAATTGGTGATGAGGAAACATTTCTACGTCAAAATTTTTTTGAAAGTGATAACAGAAATTTTCGTGATGGAGATATTGAATCTACTCCATATTATGATAACAGTAATTACCCTGATCAAACAAGTACAATGTATGATGCTCCAGAAACTCCTATTGTTGAATTAGATAATAGAAACAGAATTATTAACTCCAAAATTGATGAATCAAGAAGCAGAACATCTTTGATTAGCGATGAGGTAAGGGTTTATAAAGGAGGATCATGGAAAGACAGGGCCTATTGGCTGGATCCTGCACAACGCAGATACCTCCCCCAGTACATTGCCACCGATTACATCGGCTTCCGTTGCGCCATGTCAAGGTTGGGAGAGAAAAGCAGAATCAAGAAAACCGCTCGTCACAAGCGCGGAAGATAATCAACAAACAAGGCATCTTAGGATGCCTTTTTTTTATGAACATAACACTTCTCCACGATTATTTTTTAAATTCTTCGGGAGTGGTTACCGACAGTCGAAAAATATCCAAAGACTGCTTCTTTGTTGCCCTCAGAGGTGATAAATATGATGGAAATGCCTTTGCCAAGACAGCATTGGAGAATGGAGCCAAATATGCCATGATCGACCGACCGGAGCTGGCCAAAGCAGACCCGCGATTTTTATGGGTAGAAAATACATTGGAATCCCTCCAAAAGTTGGCGTTATTTCACAGAAATAAACTGAAAACTAAAATAATTGCCATCACCGGAAGTAACGGCAAAACCACCACCAAAGAACTCATTTTCAATGTGCTGTCTCAAAAATTCAATACCAAAGCTACCCAAGGCAATCTAAACAACCACATAGGTGTGCCGCTGACATTGTTACAATTGAGTTCCAAAACAGAAATTGGTATTGTAGAGATGGGTGCCAACCATAGAAAAGAAATTGCTTTTTTGTGTGACATTGCCCAACCCGATTATGGATTGATCACCAATTTTGGAAAAGCCCATTTGGAAGGTTTTGGTAGTGAACAAGGAGTCATCGCCGGAAAATCGGAACTCTATGAACATATTCATGCAACCGAAAGCCTACTATTTTTAAATCTCGATGATCCCATTCAAAAAAAATGGTCCCAATATAGGTACAACTGCACTTTTGGTGAGAGTGGCGATGCTCAATACTGCATTGAATATTTGAAGAAAAAAAAAGGGTTTCTTGAACTGAAATGGAATGGAAAAACCATAAAAAGTCAACTCATGGGAGCCTACAACTACCCAAATCTAGCGGCTGCAATTGCGGTGGGGGGCTTTTTTGGTTTGGATTTCGAGCAAATAAGCCAAGGTATTGCTTCTTACCTCCCTACAAACAACCGCTCTCAAATCCTAGACAAGGGAAGTAAGAGAATACGATTGGATGCCTACAATGCCAATCCCAGCAGTATGAAAGCTGCCATCACCTCTTTTGTCGAAGAGGTAAAAACTAGAGGAGCGATCATTTTGGGAGATATGTTTGAATTGGGAAACTACAGCGCAGCCGCACATCAAGAAATTGTAGCTCTGGTGGAAAGCACTGAATTGGAAAAAATCATATTGGTCGGAGAGCAATTTGCCAAAACCCAATCCAAAGATCCCAGAATCCAAACTTTTACCTCCTTGGAAAGGGTAAAAAATTTTTTAGTCGACCAACCATTCCAACAGACCGAAATCCTAATCAAGGGATCACGGGGGATGACTTTGGAGGTGCTTTTGGATGTACTTTGACTTATTACAGCCCTGCTCCTTTTACAATATCGTCTACTACTTCGGGATTCAAAAGGGTAGAAATATCTCCCAAATTTGACAAGTCTCGACTGGCGATCTTCCTCAAGATCCGACGCATGATTTTACCCGATCGGGTTTTGGGCAACCCACTCACAATCTGAACGTGCTCTGGTTGTGCGATAGGTCCAATGATTTCCCGGACCAATTGTTTGATCTCCGCCTCCAAATCCTGAGGTGTTTTATCGGAGACATCACAAATGGCAAAAGCATAAATGCCTTGTCCTTTGATCTCGTGCGGATAGCCAACAACAGCAGATTCCACCACGGCAGGGTGTTCGTCTATGGCATTTTCTACCTCTGCCGTTCCCATTCGGTGTCCAGAAACATTGATGACATCATCTACCCTACCCAAAATCCGAAGATAACCGTCGTGATCTCTTTTGACTCCATCGCCGGTAAAATACATGTCTTTGTAGGTCGAAAAATAGATGTCTTTGCACCGCTGATGATCTCCATAGGTCGTGCGGATCATAGATGGCCAAGGGTACTTGATGCACAAATTACCTTCTACATTATTGCCTTGGAGTTCTTTACCCTCAGCATCGACAATGACAGGCTGGATTCCCGGTAGTGGTAGGGAAGCATGGGCGGGCTTGTTGGGCGTGATTCCAGCCAAGGGAGAAATCATTATACCTCCGGTCTCGGTTTGCCACCAAGTATCTACCAATGGGCAATTCCCTTTTCCGATATGTTCGTGGTACCAATGCCAGGCCTCCTCATTGATGGGTTCTCCCACAGAACCGATAACCTTGAGAGAACCCAAGTCAAACTGTTCGGTCGGTGCCGTGCCGTGGACTTGAAGTGCCCGAATGGCGGTGGGAGCGGTATAAAATTGATTGACTTTGTATTTTTCGACAATCTCCCAATATCTTCCGGGATGAGGATAAGTAGGAACACCCTCGAACCTCAGGGTAGTGGCTCCGGCCAAAAGGGGACC
>CAZGUB010000028.1:0-12652 GCA_964528935.1 uncultured Flavobacteriaceae bacterium
CCAAATTGCTACGGTCTCCCTGCAAATAGTTTAGCCCCACCTGAAGCTTTCCATCCCCGTTGCCCAGCAAATTACTAAAAAGATCGGAGGCCTTTTCGTAGAGGTTATTTGTAATCCCTTGAACACTTACCGATACTTCGCTGATAAAAATTCCCTGAGAAAGCAGGGAAATGGCTTGTAGTTGACTGATCTGGGGATCGGACAAACGATAGTTAATTTCAGAGGTAACCACCGTATTGGTGTTGGGAAAGTCAATTTCAAAAACAGGATCATCGGGTTTGAGCAGGTTGCCTTGTAAGCGGATCAGTACCTCCGTAGGGATTTTTCTATTAAAATTGGGGTTATCCAAAAGCAGGGCCGGATTGGCTCCTCCCGGAACCTCATAGACCGCTTCCAGATCCATCTGAGCTCCCAAAGGATCTCCCTCCCAAACAATGGTTCCTCCTTGTTTGAGATTGAACTTTTTATCAATTACACCCAAATTTTTAAAGTTATATACCCCCTCATAAGTAATGAAATCTCCCCACATATTGAACTTTCCATTGGTATCTATTTCCATCAAAAGGTTGCCGGCACCCCGCCCACTCAAATAACTACCAGATTCTTTGTCAATGACCACTCCAATCTCTGCTTTGGTGTTTACGTCCAATTCAAAATTCATCTCCAACCCACTCATGGATGCAAAATCGGATTGACTTTGATTTTGCTTATCTGTAGGGTTATTTTTATCGACAAAATTTATAAAAGAAGTATCTGCCAAGCCGTAATCGTCGGCCCAAGGAATTTTTATACTGGTTCCTGTTTCTGTGGCACCCACCACATCCATGGTCAGATTTTTGGAAGGACCATAGAGGTGGATTGCCCCCCCCAAATATCCATCACCAAAGAATACCTCATCCTCTTCTTCAGGGATGTTCAACATGAGAATTCTTTCGGACTCTACAGAGATGTCAAAACTCCAATTGGAGAAGTTTTGGTGTTCGATCTTGCCAGACAAGGCCCCCTTAGTATTTTGATAGGTATCGTGAAAGGTTGTGGGACTAAAAACAAATCGCTGTTCGATCAGCGAAACCCGGGTCGAATCGGCAATTTGATAATCGGTATTTATGTCAGGCACCGCCAGTCCCCCATTGTTAAGGAGCAAGGATCCGTTGTGTTTGGGGGAATCAAATGAACCCCACAGGTTCACCTCCCCCGAAACATTTCCTCTAATGTTGTCTATATCGCCTCCGCCTACCGCTGTTAGAAAAGACAGATCAAACCGATCAAACTGAAGGTCGATATCCAGTTTGGGCGTTTGATCAAATCCCAAAATATTCCCCTTGACCCTAATGGTTTTACGTCCGGTGAGATTCAAATCGGCATTGATTTCGTAAGAATTCAATTGGGTATTTCCGGAAGTAAAAAATCTCAAATCTCCCATGTCCAAATCGTTCAAACGAAAATCGCTTACCCCACCATTAAAATCAAGAGCATTGTTGGTGTTTGAGCGTTGTACCTTCAGATCCAAATCCAAATCGCCAGCCAAAGAAAAGTCATCTCCGGAAAGGAAAAGGCTTTCAAGGGCTATCCGATCCATATTCAATTGCAGCGAGAAATCATCCAATGAAGTGTAATTTCCCGTGGCTTGAATCTTTCCTTCGGAAGATTGCATTTCCAGATGATTGAGAACCACTTTATTGGAATTGGTATCAAAAGTCAGAAATTGTTTTTCTTCCGATTGGGGATTGAAAGTCCAAACCTCCTCTCTGACCTCGGCCGTAGAGGATTTTAAGAGGACTTTGGAAATCAAATTTTCGACCCAAACAGAGTAGTTCAGTTGATAAACATCTTGCCGATCGTCACCCCCGTGGAAAACTGTTCTGAAATCGAGCTGGTCTCCCGATTTAATCCCCAAAGTATTAAAATCAGAAATCTCATATCCACCGATTTGCACATGAGCGGTAGACAAAAAAGTATTGAAAAAGGGGTTTTGATTGTCCAACTGGAATTCAATTTCCTGGGCCGAAACTCCTCTGTATTTGAGGCTGGGAATTTTGAGTGTCATCTTGGAGACATTTTGCTTGTTGGACAAAACCCCTCTGAAGATGGCGTTTTGATCGGCCGACAAAAAAGGAAATACAGAGTTTAAATGCTCGGTTTGGACACTTATGTCAATGACTAACTCTTGGAAAGCTCTGGCGGTTTGTTTTGGAAAAAAAGGGTAAGCTTCGGCAATGGCATTGGAAAAAAGCAAAGGAAGTTCGCTCAGATAAAATGCCCCTTCCATTTTGACATCCAAAACATCAGAGTTGATGGTTCGGATGGTTCTGTGATCCTCATGGACAACCGTTTCGAGAATAAAGTCATTAAATTTATCCGTTTTGGATTGGCTTTCAAAACGCAAGTTCTTAAAGAGAAGATTTCCCTTGAGATCATCGACGGAATTGCCCACCAAAAAAAGATTCAAACCTCCGGCATAAACCGCTCTTCCTCCCCCCAACAACGGATTGATGCGATGAAGATTGAGTGCATCAACAGTCAAATCCAACTGGTATTTTCTTTGTAATTCGCTCTGATCAAAAGACAGTATGGCAGTCGCCTTTGCAATCGCGTTGTCTATCATTAGGTTGGCAGAGAGTACTTTTTGCTGGACTGCCCCGTCTATGTTTATGTTTCGAAGTTTTTGGGTTTTATACTCCAATAGATCTACATCCATCTTAAAATTAAAATCTGCTTTTGCAAGGTCATTGGAAGCCAAAGAAACAAGAGCATCGATTTTTCCGAAACCGGGTGACCATTTTGAAAGGTCAAAATTCTTAAGCCTCATCTCCCCATCAAAATTTTTGGGCCGCATGGATTCTTTTGTCGCTTCAAAATCCAATCTGCTGTGATGGTTCAATTGTCCTGCACTGGAATCGAGGGTCAAACTGCTGGTTAAAACATTATTTTGCAGATCGATCCTTCCAAAACCAACAATAGTATCGTATTCAAATAAAGATTGGGGCAGCAGCTCAGCTGTTTTGTTAGGTATCCATTGGCTTATGGATGTAGGACGGAACTTCAAATGGCCAATTTTCAATTGCGTTTTCGGAAGCGGAGCCGAAAACCACTCCTTGACAGACAGGTCGGCCTGGAGAGTAGTCTCATCATTTTTCATAGACAACTCGGAAAGAAAAAAGTCATTTGGAGTACCCTTCGCAAAAAAATCGAATGCTGTATGGGGAAGGGTTGGGGGGTGAGATAAAAATTTTTTGAGCAATTGTTGTGAAAAAACTCCGGTTAGATTTAAATCAAAAAACGCATGATCGACAAAAGACTCCGCAGGATTGTCGGGAAGATTTATCGTCAACTCACCATTAAAATGGCTTTCGAGACCTGCCATATGAAGGGAGTTGATCTCGATCAGGCAAGGGTCGTAATGGAGGTTGGTATCGGAGACTTGGTATTCACCCCACTTATTGGAAGTAAATGTAAGGTTTTGAAGTACCGCTTCAACACCTTTATTGACCACAAAAAAATCTTCTGCCTTGAGTTGAACGGCCTCGAATTCTAGGGGTGGTTTTTCATCGTTTAGATCAATGACCCGCAAGCTGCCATTGGAAATGTTCAAATTGTCTATTCTTACAAAGGCATATTCGGACTCCTGAGGATCGGATGAAGCAATCAATTTATCGGTAAACTGAAAAAAAGAATTGTGTTCTTCTCCCTGGTATTGGATTATTTTGAGCTGAAAATCTTGCAATGTGGTGGTCGAAAAAAACAAATTCCCATTCAGCCATTGCCCAAGACTGTAGAGGTCTGTCTTGAATGTATTAGCAAAAAACAAAGTGTCTGAATGATGATCGGCGATAAAAAAAGACTCGAGCATTACAGCACCCGAAAAGTCTATGGAAACGCCATCGACTTTTATCGCTGTTTGATAGTTTTGGTTGATTTCACGAGTCAGTTGGCGAGCAAGACCGGTCTGGACTGTCGGTAGACTGACCAGCAAAAAAAAGACCACCAAGAGCCCTAAGAAGGCAAGGAAGAGAATTGGCGTTAATTTGTATAACTTTTTGATGGTATTATTTTTATTTTTGCTCCAAGGCAATTGACGGTGAAAAAAACAAATTATATATTGGGGATAGAGTCTTCTTGTGACGATACTGCCTCAGCGGTATTGAAAGGCCGCAAAGTCTTGTCCAACTGCATTGCCAATCAAAAAATCCACCAAGCCTATGGCGGTGTGGTTCCCGAATTGGCCTCCAGAGCCCATCAGGCCAATATTGTTCCTGTGGTACAACAAGCCCTATCCATTGCAAATATCGACAAAAAAGAGCTTACTGCAATCGCCTATACGCGCGGGCCTGGCTTGTTGGGATCACTTTTGGTGGGAAGTGCCTTTGCAAAGTCAATGGCCTTGAGCCTCAACATCCCCCTAATAGAAGTCAATCACATGCAGGCTCATCTGTTGTGTCACTTTATCAAAGAGCCAAAAAAATTAGCTCCCGAATTCCCATTTTTGGGGGTCACCATCTCGGGAGGGCATACCCAGCTGGTTTTGGTGGAAAGCCACTTCAAAATGACAGAAATTGGTAGCACGCGCGATGATGCCATTGGGGAAGCTTTTGACAAATGTGGAAAAGTGATGGGTTTGAGTTATCCGGCAGGACCCGAAATCGATCGCTTGGCCCAATCCGGAAATCCCAATGCCTTTGATTTTCCTTTGCCCAAAGTAGCAGATTTGGACGTTTCCTATAGCGGATTAAAAACCGCTTTCCTGAATTTAATCCACAAAAACAATCAAAAAAATCCTGATTTTGTAAAAGAAAACCTGTACGACCTTTGCGCCTCTATTCAAAAAACACTCGTTACAGTCATCATAGAAAAAATCATTCAAGCCACAAAATCGTATGGGCTCAATCGGGTGGTTATTGGAGGGGGAGTAGCGGCCAATTCAGAAATTAGAAAAGTATTGAGCGAAAAGTCCAAAACCGAACAATGGGAGGTTTTCCTGCCACCCTTTCAATACACCACCGACAATGCCGCCATGATCGGAATTGTAGGTTATTACAAATTAATGGAGCAGCAGTTCGGAACCTTGAACCAAGCCGTCAGTGCTAGGCTATCCATTTGATAATGGAATTATTTTACGCACAAAATTTAAACGCCAACGATGAGATACTTGAATTCTCAACAGAGGAAAGCAGGCATTTGGTCAAGGTCTTGCGAAAAAAACCGGGAGATGCTGTGGTGGTTACCAACGGAAACGGGTTGGAGTGGAGGGGACTCATAAGCAGAGTAACTGCAAGAAGCGTCCAAGCCAACCGATCTGATGCTGTGTTGCACAAAAACCTCCATACCCCCCTGCACATCGCCATTGCACCCACCAAAAGCAACGACCGTTTGGAATGGTTTTTGGAGAAAGCTACCGAAATCGGGGTGACACAAATCACTCCGATCATCTGCAGTCACTCCGAGCGTAAAACCATCAAAACGGAGCGAATGCAAAAAATACTGGTAGGCGCCCTCAAACAGTCGGCCCAATTTTTTCTACCAAAACTCCATTCTGTGGTTAATTTTGACCAGTTTGTCCAAACCCAGTCTGCAACCACAAAGCTATTGGCTCACTGCCATGAAGGACACAAACCGGCATTACACCAGATTAAGGGACTGACCAAGGAGGTTTTGATCATGATTGGTCCAGAGGGAGATTTTTCTGAAAAGGAAATCAAAAATGCTGAATCCAACGGTTTTAAATCCATTACATTGGGTCTGCAACGGTTAAGGACAGAAACTGCAGGAATGGTAGCCTTGTCCAAAATAAATACCTTGAGGGAAATGGAAAACACCAACCAACGCTATATTTAATTATCTTTAAAGCATGGAACCCAAAAACATATCCAAAGGCATCGTTATGGCAGTGCTCAAACTCGCCCTCATCGGTCTAGGTATATGGGTGTTAATATCTTTAAAGATTTTGTTGGTCTACTTGGCTGCTGCTGCAGTGATCTCGCTTATCGGTCGCCCCGTTGTTCTTTTTCTAAAAAAAAAAATAAAATTCAGCAATCTGCTGGCGGCTTCGTTAACGCTACTGATTTTGGTTGGGGTTTTGATTGGAGTTACTTCGCTTTTTATTCCATTGATCATCCAACAAGGAGAAAATTTATCATTACTAAATCTCAATGAACTGGAGCAGAATATCGAGCATTTGATGGACGAAATTTCGATTTTCTTCAACCTAAGCACCTCAGGGATCGAGCAACATTTCTCTTTTAAGAACGTCATCAACGTCGAAAATTTGGGTGTAATCCCGGAATTCCTCAACGATCTGTTGGGGATGCTGGGTAGTTTTACGGTGGCTTTATTTTCGGTTACTTTTATCTCTTTTTTTCTTTTGAAAGACAGCAAAATTCTGGAAAATATTATTTTAGTCTTTGTCGCAGACGAAAGCGAAAGCCGATTGAAGAAATCTTTTGAGAAAATCAAAAATCTTCTATCTCGCTATTTCTTGGGGTTATTACTTCAAATCAGCATACTGTTTGTACTCTACAGCATAGTATTATTGATTTTTGGTATTAAAAACGCCGTGGTGATTGCTTTTTTGTGTGCTTTACTGAACCTGATCCCCTACATCGGTCCGGTGATCGGTTTTGTGCTGATGATGTTTTTGACCATGACCAGCAATTTGGAAGCAGATTTTAGTACGGTCATCCTACACAAAACCCTTTGTGTAATGTCCGGATTTTTGGTAGGTCAATTGATCGACAATTTTTTCAGCCAACCCTTTATATTTTCCAATAGTGTCAAATCTCACCCCTTGGAAATTTTTATGTTAATCATTGCCGGGGGTACCTTGATGGGAGCCATGGGTATGATTGTGGCGATTCCCCTTTACACGGCTCTAAAAGTTGTATTCAAAGAATTTCTTTCCGAAAACAAAATTGTAAAATCCCTTACAAAGCAACTCTAAAAATCAGCTTTTCTATTGTGATGGATATTGGTCGAGTAGTTTTTGTTGTCTTTCCAAAGCCAGTCTGAACTCACTTTTCAATTTTGTTACCAATTGAGAAATACTGGGAATATCATTGATGGCACTTACCCCCTGTCCTGCCGACCAAATGGTTTTCCAAGCTTTGGCTTCGGCACTGGCGGTGTCCAAATCATTACCGAAATCTATTTTTTTGGAGGACTTCCACTGCTCCTCTCCTATTCCCTTAGCCTCGAGGCTGGGTTTTAGGAAATTTGCATTTACCCCCGATACTACGGCAGTGTATACGATATCCTCTGCGCTACTTTTCACAATCATTTTTCGATAATTCTCATCGGCCATACTCTCTTGTACATTGATGAACCGGGTACCCATATAAGCCATATCGGCCCCCATTTGCAGTGCACTGGCAATGTCATTGCCGTTACTCAAACAGCCAGAAAGAACAATAGTTTTATCAAAAACCTTTTTTACTTCTTGAATCAAGGGTATGGGGTGGAGTGTCCCAGCATGGCCTCCGGCTCCGGCAGCCACAACGATCAGCCCATCTACTCCGGCTTCGGCCGCTTTTTCGGCATGTCTTTTTTTGATGATGTCGTGATAAACCAATCCCCCATAGGCGTGAACCACTTTGACCAAATCTGCAATTGCTCCCAACGATGTGATTACCAAAGGAACCTGGTGCTTTGCACATACTTCTAGGTCGGCTTTGATCCTAATGTTGGATGGGTGTACGATAAGATTTACACCAAAAGGCGCCGCTTTTTTCCCTGTTTCTTTTTCAAAAACCTCTAAAGCGTCCTTGATCTCAACAACCCATTGTTCGAAACCTTCGGTAGTGCGTTGGTTCAAAGCGGGAAAGGTTCCTACAATTCCGTTTTTACAACATTCTATCACCATTTTGGGTCCCGAAATGAGAAACATGGGAGCGGCAATCAATGGGAGGTTTAGCGATTGATAAAAATCGTGTTTCATTTTGTTTTCTTTTTTAAAGTCCATTTAAAATCAAATTCAGCAACAGTGTCGTCTTGAGAATCTGTCCCTACAGAATGGAGATGGAGGGTTACTGCCTCGCCCGTTTCAATGGCTTTTTGGACAGCCGCTGAGGCTTCTTGTCCTTGGGAGCAGCGGAAGACAACTCGGCCTTTGGCTTTCTTTTTAAACACCGCTTGGTTTTGGAGTACTAACATGGAAATGGCCTGATGGGATTTTCTGATGTTTTGCATCAAAAAAACAGCAGTGGACAACTCGGCGGCCATGCCCTGAACCGCCCAAAAAATTGAGCCAAAGGGATTCTGATTGGCCCAACGGTATTTTACTACTACCTCGGTGCGAAAATCATCGGAATAGGTTACCCTCACCCCCGTCCACCATGCCGCAGGGAGTTTTAAAAACATATAGGTGTGAAAGGCTCGTAAACTGGATTTTTGCATATTGTCTATTGAAGTTGAACCCAAACAAAGGCTTCTAAATTAATAAAACATATCTCACATCCCCATGAAATAGCCTTAAAAATTGAGACTGAACAAAAAAATAGGCAGAATTGAAAAACCAGTACTCGCTCATGAGATTGTTTTACTCTGATTTGAAGAAATTTCCCACAAGCTCAGGATTAAATCTGAGGCTTATTTTTTATCTAAAAAATTTGTCAAAAGTCAATGAATTATACTATTCAAAGTGTTGATTTACAGCTAAAAAAGAAACGATTGACCAACAATATTTCCATTTATAAATACGGCACAAGATTTGTATATATTTAAATAAAAATGCAGTACTGTGTCCACCATTTACGACCGATTGGTTTATATCATTGAAAACGAAAACATGTCTGTTGCGGCCTTCGAAAGAAGGATCGGAGTAGGCAGGAATTCTATTTCTACTGCATTAAGAAAAAAATGTACCATCAGTCATGTGGTCTTGCAAAACATTACCCATCATTTTCCGCAATACAGTGTCGACTGGATCATTTTTGGCAAGAAATCCCCCCACGCTCAATTGATTAAGTTTTCCCTTAAAATACGGAAGCTCGTTGAGGCATGGAATGAGGAAGAAAATTAAATCAAATTTTTATGGTTGGGTGATACCAATATAGGGTCTCCCTCAGTTACTTGGTGAACGCGACAGGATTCGAACCTGTGACCGTCTGCTTAGAAGGCAGATGCTCTATCCAGCTGAGCTACGCGTCCAGAGTTTAGTTTTGAATTAAGGAAAAAGTCCATAAACAGAGACGATAATTATCATTCATCAAAAGGACAGATGGTTTTCTCCCCAAATTCGGTTGCAAATATAACATCTATTCTTCAATAATCAACAACCTATCTGAGCAAGGAGCGATGGGATTTTACCGACCCATCCAGCCTCCGTCTACCAACAATATGCTCCCATGCATATAATCTGATGCTCCAGAGGCCAAAAAGACAACAGGCCCGGCAAAATCTTTGGGGGTTCCCCATCGAGCAGCGGGAATGCGTTCCAAAATGGCTTGATTTCTCTGAGGATTATTTCTCAAGGCCTCGGTATTGTCGGTAGAGATGTATCCCGGAGCAATGGCATTAACGTTGACACCTTTGGCCGCCCATTCATTGGCAAAAGCCATTGTCATCTGTCCTATGGCTCCTTTGCTCGCAGCATATCCAGGAACAGTAATGCCTCCTTGAAAGGTGAGAAGTGAAGCGGTAAATATTATTTTTCCATTGCCTTTGGCCAGCATGTCACTTCCAAATTCTCGCGTCAAAATAAACTGAGCAGTTTGATTTACCTCTATTACTTTGTCCCAATATTCGTCGGGATGCTCCACGGCAGGAGCCCTGAGGATGGTTCCCGCATTGTTGACCAGTATGTCTATAGGATCATGGTTTTTTTTGACTTTAGTGATAAAATTATATACCGCTTCCCGATCGGCAAAATCACATCCATAGGCCTTAAAGTTTTTTCCTGTAGCCATTACGGCTTTTTCTACATCGCTACCATTGGGCTCTAAAGAAGCAGAAACCCCAATGATGTCTGCACCAGCCTCTGCCAGTGCCACCGCCATGGCTTTCCCTATGCCCCGTTTACAACCTGTGACCAGAGCGGTTTTTCCCGCCAAACTAAATTGATTTAATACACTCATAATTTTATATTTTTAGCAACTACAATCCATTAACACCTTCATACCGTCAGGATTTTGATCTATCCTCTCAAAAACCTCTTGAATAGCACTCAGCGGCTGAACATCGGTGATCAAATCTTGGAAAGGGAGCGCACTCGAGGTGATCAGTGCAATAGATTTTTCATAGTCCTCTTTTTCGTATACCCGCGCCCCGATAATTTTTAGTTCTTTCCAAAAAACTTTGAACAGGTCTATTGATTTGGGCTGGCCGTGAATGGCAACAACCACCACACGCCCTCGGATTCCTGCGACTCTGGTCATATCCTCCAGTGAAGCTTGCACACCAGCCACTTCGAATACCACATCTGCCATACGGTTTTGGGTCTTCTTCCTCACATAGGCCTCAAGGTTTGTTTCGGTGGGATCGACCACCTCTATACCCATCGATTTTGCCTTGGCAATCCTTTTTTTATTGACTTCAGATACAATGACTTGAGCTCCAACTTCTTGGGCCACCATTGCAATCAATAGACCAATGGGACCACCCCCCAAAACTACCGCCGTTTCGCCTTGGGATAAACCACTCAACCTCACATCGTGAGTGGCAACAGAAAGTGGCTCTACCAGTGCGGCTAACTGTAGGTCGGTCTTGGCCGGAAGTCTGTGGAGGGTAAACGCCGGGACATTCCAGTATTCCTGCATGGCTCCCGGACTGTCAATACCAATAAACTTTAATGCTTCGCAAATGTGGTGAAAACCTTTGTCAGAGGGCTGAGCCAAACGATCGTCCAAAGGTCGCACTACTACTTTGTCCCCTACAGAAAAATCAGAGACTTCGCTACCAATGGCATCAATGGTACCCGACATTTCATGGCCAATGGTTTCGGGAACGTTAACCCGTTGATCCATCATGCCGTGATAAATGTGAACATCTGTTCCGCAAACGCCCACATAGGCCACTTTGATTCTTACCTCTTCCTTATTTGGCGGTACTATTTCTTTTTCAAAAACCCCAAAAGTTCGGTTTCCTTGGTATTGGGTTGTTATCATTAGCGATTTATAAAGGATTGTGCGTGTGAAATTATTGTATTTTTTAATCAAAGAAAAATATAGGCCTTTTTAATTCTCTACTAATGCTCTCAATTTGAAGGCCTCGTTTTGTTTTAAATTCAAATTCCCGGAACATCTATTAAAATTTCATAGTGTAAGGGTTCAAGATATATTTGAGAATTGGTATATTGAATTTTGATTTTTGATACCGATGAATCGCAAAACTTTTATACAAAATTCTTTGGCGGCTGGTGCCGGTAGTATGTTTTTACCCGGCCTTCGAGGCTATGCCAAAACAGCATCACAGCCCCATATGACTTCCAATGACCAAATCAGGATCGGAGCCATTGGCATTAACGGAATGGGGTGGAGTAATATTACAAAAGCATTGGAGGTACCCGGTGTAAAACTGGTGGCTCTGTGCGATGTGGACCAAAATGTAGTTCAAAAAAGGTTGAATGACAAACTGCTGGCCCCTTTTAAAGACAAGATAAAAGTATATGGAGACTACCGAAAAATGCTGGAGCAAAAAGATCTGGACGTGGTATACATCGGAACACCCGACCATTGGCACGCTTTGATGATGATCGATGCAGCGGCAGCCGGAAAGCAGATTTATGTAGAAAAACCTGTCGGGAATTCAATTGGAGAATGCGAGGCCATGGTTGCGGCACAAAAAAAATATGGCTCCCTAGTTCAGGTTGGTCAATGGCAAAGAAGCAGTACACACTTTCAAAAGGC
The DNA here is from genome assembly GCA_964528935.1 of uncultured Flavobacteriaceae bacterium. Lineage (GTDB taxonomy): Bacteria > Bacteroidota > Bacteroidia > Flavobacteriales > Flavobacteriaceae > UBA8316. The sequence goes on from CAZGUB010000028.1 coordinate 11,835, forward strand.
CATGGCTGTGGTACACAGTGGTCAACTGGGACCCATCAGAACCGTAAAAGTATGTTGTTATCAGGGATGGATGCGACCACAACCAAAAGTACCCAACAGTGATCCTCCCCAAGGGGTAAATTACGACGCCTGGTTGGGTCCGGCGCCCAAAAAACCATTCAACGCCAGTAGGTTTCATTTCCATTTTCGTTGGTTTTGGGATTATGCCGGTGGATTGATGACCGATTGGGGAGTACACCTTTTGGATTATGCACTGATCGGGATGAAAGCAACCCTGCCCAAAACCATCGTTGGGTTGGGAGGCCATTTTGCCTACCCCGACCTGAGTCAAGAAACCCCCGACACCCTCACTACTCTCTACGAATTTGACCAATTCAATCTGGTATGGGATTCGGCCATGGGAATCGACAATGGTGCCTATGGCAGAGACCATTGTATTGCATTTATCGGAAACCATGGAACATTAGTGCTGGACAGAAATGGATGGGAGGTGATCGAAGAGGGAAGAAGCGAAAAAAAGATTTTGATTCCCTTACAGAAAAGATCCAACAATGGACACCGGGACCATCAGTTCAACTTTCTTGAAGCCCTTAGAAGCAACGATGGGAGCAAATTAAACTGCAATATCGAATCGGCTGCACACGTGGCCAAAGTTGCCCAAATGGGAAACATTTCCTACCGATCACAACAAAAATTGAGTTGGGATCAAATCAATAACCAATTCACAGATTCCAACATTCATCAAACCTACCATACCAATACCTATTGTGATAGGTATTGGTATGGTAGGTTTGATGAATGTTGGAATCTGTGAATTG
>CAZGUB010000029.1:0-12415 GCA_964528935.1 uncultured Flavobacteriaceae bacterium
GCAAAGAAGGTTTGTTTGTGGGATCCACCTCCGGTGCCGCCATGCAGGCCGTAAAACAACTTCAAGAGTCTCATAAATTTGACAAAGACAGCTGTGTGGTCATTATCTTTCCGGATCACGGCTCCCGGTATATGAGCAAGATTTACAGCGATGAGTGGATGAATGAGCAGGGATTTTTTGATACCGCCAACCAAGAAGCCCCCAACAAGATCGAATACATTTAGACAAGCACCAACTGGAAGATTTACTGATGAGGGATTTATTTGAGAGGTTTTATGAAAACAAAGGTCCTGTTGGAAAATGGGCCGAGCATGCCGAGGGCTATTTTGTTTTTCCCAAATTGGAAGGCCCTATAAGCAATCGGATGAGATTTATGGGAAAAGAGGTCATCACCTGGAGTGTCAACGACTACCTGGGCCTGGCCAACCACCCGGAAGTCCGAAAAGTGGACGCCAAAGCGGCCGCCGAATATGGTTCTGCCTATCCCATGGGAGCCAGAATGATGTCTGGACATACCGATTTGCACGAGCAGTTGGAGCGCGAGCTGGCGAGCTTTGTGAATAAGGAAGCAGCCTATCTGCTCAATTTTGGCTATCAAGGCATACTCTCTACCATCGATACCTTGGTCAGTAAAGACGATGTCATTGTCTATGACGTAGATGCCCACGCCTGTATCATCGACGGTGTAAGACTCCATTTGGGCAAAAGATTCACCTATCAGCACAACGATGTCGAAAGCCTCGAAAAAAACCTAGTCAGGGCTCAAAAAGTAGCCGAGCAAACCGGCGGAGGGATCTTGGTCATTTCTGAAGGTGTTTTTGGCATGCGGGGAGAACAAGGAAAACTCAAAGAAATTGCCGCCCTGAAAAGCAAATATGCCTTTCGCTTTCTGGTAGACGATGCCCACGGTTTTGGGACATTGGGCAAAAATGGAGCCGGTGCTGGAGTAGAGCAAGGGGTTCAAGACGATATCGATGTGTATTTTGCTACTTTTGCAAAGTCCATGGCTTCTACTGGAGCTTTTATCGCTGCCGACAAAGAAGTCATTGACTATTTGCGTTACAATATGCGTTCACAAATGTTTGCCAAGTCTTTGCAAATGCAGTTGGTAAAAGGTGCCCTCAAGCGATTGGACATGCTAAGAAATCGACCTGAGTTTAAAGCCAAACTCTGGGAAAATGTCAACGCCCTGCAAAATGGCCTTAAAGAAAAAGGGTTTGACATCGGCAAAACCCAAAGCTGTGTTACGCCGGTCTACCTCAAAGGCAGTATTCCCGAGGCCATGGCTCTGGTCAAAGACCTACGCGAAAACCACGGTATTTTCTGTTCCATTGTAGTTTATCCCGTAATTCCCAAAGGATTGATATTGTTGCGATTGATTCCCACCGCCTCACATACTTTGGAGGATGTAAAAGAGACTTTGGAAGCTTTTGCCAGCATTAGGGAAAAACTCGAAAATGGCATCTATCAACGCCTTTCTGGCGCACTTTCAGCTTCGCTCAAGTAAATTATTACTGCTACCATCAGGACATTTATAAGATCTCTTGCTGGGCTCTCTGTTTGAATGGTATAGATATGGTATTTTGTTAAAAATCAATCGTTTAGCATCACCGGCATAACCAACATGGTGATCTCTTCTCCGGCATCCTTACTGTCTACCGGAGTAATGATGCCAGCGCGATTGGACATGGACATGGACAATTTGATTTCGTCACAGCCGATGTTGTTGAGCATTTCGATCAGAAACCTAGAGTTGAATCCTATCTGCATGTCATCTCCTTGATAGTCACAGCCCAAGCGTTCTTCGGCTTTGTTGCTGTAGTCAAAATCTTCGGCAGAGACCTGAAGTTCGGCTCCGGCCATTTTGAGCCTTACCTGGTGGGTGGTTTTGTTAGAAAAAATGCTCACCCGTCTGACTGAGTTGAGGAAATCGGTCCGAGCGATTTGCATTACATTGGGGTTTTCATTGGGGATTACCGCCTCGTAGTTGGGGTATTTGCCCTCTACCAGTCGGCATGTCATTCGGACATTTCCAAAGCTAAATTCCGCATTGGTAGGGTTGTATTCTATGACCACCTGTTGGTCAGCTCCTTGCAAAATACCTTTCAACAGTTGAAGGGGTTTTTTGGGCATGATGAATTCTGCGTTTTGATCGGCCTGAAGGTCATTACGGCTGTATTTGACCAGTTTGTGGGCATCGGTGGCCACGAAGGTCACGGCGGTGGTGCTGAATTGAAAAAATACCCCACTCATTACCGGACGAAGGTCGTCGTTTCCGCTTGCAAAAAGGGTAGCGTTGATGGCAGTAGCCAGTACCTGACCATCGATATGGGTTTTGATGGGATCTTTGACCTGAACGGCCTTGGGAAAGTCTTCTCCATTAAGGTAGGCCAAGGCGTATTTTCCATTGTTGGCACTGATTTCTACCGTGTTGTTTTCGGTTTTTACAAAGGTGAGGGGTTGCTCCGGAAAGGTTTTTAAAGTATCCAATAACAGCCGTGCCGGCAAGGCGATCATTCCGCTGTCTTGGGATTCAACAGTTATTGAAGAAGACATTGAGGTCTCTAGGTCTGAGGCAGTCAGAATCAGTTGATTACCATTCAGATGAAAAAGAAAATTATCTAAAATGGGTAGGGTGTTGGTATTGTTGATCACTCCTCCCAAGGTCTGAAGTTCCTTTAGTAAGGATTCGCTGGAAACTATGAATTTCATGGGCTTTAGCTAAAATTTATTAAAAGTAAAATGAAGGAAACAGACAGCAAAATGAAGTTATTAAAAGTTATTGACCATATTGGATCTTTCGCCATCGCCTGACACCCACCCAAAACCCACCCAAAATGAGTAATGGCAAGACCAGCAAAATGATCTTGATCTTCGGGGAGTGTTGTTCTACTTTTTCCTGATCCAAGCGGGGCAGCACCAACGATTTATTTTTGATGCTGAGCAACATCTCATTTCCCATTAGGTGGTGAATCGTTTGTTGGACAAAAATCTTGTTGCTGTAAAAATTGTTGGTCCACTTGTCGTATCCCAATTCTAGGGGATTGCCCTTGTCCACTTGGTTTTCTGCAATGCTTCCACTGGAGAAGACCACCATTTCGCTTGTACCTGAAGTTTTTACGCCCTCGATTAGCGCGGGATGAATTCTGTTCTCAAAAGCAGAGGAGAAGATCCCGCGAAGCAGCACGCCCATGGTTTGGGATTTTTGGTCAAAGTCGGCTGTGGACAATTTTTGCGCTGCCGTTGAAAGTTTTATGTTTAGGGGGGTGGCCAGTGATTGAGAAAAATTGGAGCTGCCGAGCAGCACGGTTTTTTGAAGGGCGTTTTTTAAGGTGTCTATGGCCGAGGGGAAAGGCATCAGTACATTGCCCATCTGCCCGCCAAAAAGATTGTTTTGAAAGGGTTTTGCCAAGGGATAAAAAGGCCAAGGGTAGGGTAGGTATTGGGTTTGGCTTTCCGCTCCCGAGGCCAGCACTACCGGCGCACAGTACAAGTCCTGCACCAAATTGTTTTGCAAGCGAATGCCGTATTTGAAAAAAGCGTTTTCCATGTTGAGCGATCGAGCGACGGCCATAGCTTCTCCTTGGGCATTGAACAAGCTGTCGCGGTTGATGGCCACCGGATGAATGGCCCACCACTGCTTCCCTCCACCCATAAGGTGTTGGTCCAACAAGAATTTTTCCTTTTCGGTAAAAGCTTCGGTGGGGTTGGAGATGAGTAAAAGCGGAAATCGATTGAGGTTTTCAAGCGTTTTTTGATCCTCACCTTCCAAGGCCTTCAGGTCAAAAGAAGCCAACTGATAATAGGGTTGTAAGCTCCGCATCAAGTCTGTAATTTTTACGGCTTCGGAGCAGCCGTGGGAGGTCAACACCGCTAGGGTGGGTTTTTGCTTTTGAGTGATCTTAAATACGGCATCAAAAAAATGATATTCCAGCTGGGCGATGCTGCGGTTGATTTTTTCTTGCCCATCGTCGCCCAGTACTTTTTCCAGCAGTGGAATTCTTAGCGTTTTGTTACCGTCGTTGACGATGGCCCATGGGAAAACCACACTTTGGGCCACGGTTTGGTCTTTTTGTGCGGTGACATACTCCGGCGGCAGTCCGAATTGGTTCATTTCTCGGATGAGCGACTCCGTACTTTCGGCCTCCTCAAAGGGGTCGATAAAGCTCACGATTAGCCGATCGGTATGCTGTTCCATGCTGCGAATCAAGGCACGGGTTTCTCGCTGCAACCTCAGGTATTCGCTCGGGAGCGTTCCGGAGAGGAAAACATCGATTTTTAGGGGTTGCGAGAGTTCTTCCAAAAGCCTTGTGGTGTTTTGGTTGAGTGTATAGCGTTGGTCGTGGGTGGCGTCCCATCGGTAGTGCCACTGTTGGGCCCACCCCACCAAGAGTAGGGGGAAGAAAATGTTTATGATCCAGCCGGCTTTACGATCCAATGCTATTTGTTTTTTATGCGTTTCAACAAGAGGGTACTGCTGTAGAGCAGCACATAATTCAAGCCCAAAAAGTAAATGAGGTCGCCCACCCCGACCACACCTTGTCGGAGGTTGAGGTAGTGTTCGAATATTCCCATTTGGTTCAACCCGCGATAAAGGCCTTCGGTTTGGACCAAGTCGGCTATACTTTTCCATATAAAAAACTGGAGGAAGCAAAGTGCGAGGGCTCCCAAAAATGCGGTGACTTGATTTTGGGCAAACAGGGCAGCGACCAAGCCCAAAGCCACAAAACTGGCTCCCACACAAAACAATCCCAAGTAGGCGACCAAGGTACTGCCCCAGTCCATGGGCAGGGCATCGAGCTTGAGGGTGTTCAGGGCCGACATATAGACCAAGGTGGGCAGCAAGGCGGTGAGCAGCAATAAGAGTGCGGCAAAATATTTTCCCAAAACAATTTGCCAAAGTCCCAAGGGCTTGGTCAGCAACAACTCCAAGGTTCCCAAACGCATTTCTTCCGAAAAGCTACGCATGCTCAGGGCCGGAACCAGAAACATTAACCACCATGGTGCCAGAACAAAAAAAGCATTCAGATCCGCAAAACCGGCATTCAACAGGTTGTAGTCGGTCTCCAAAAACCAAAGAAAAAGGGTAGATAGGGTCAGGAAAAGCCCCAAAGTCAAATAACCAATGGGCGAGCTAAAAAACACCAACCATTCTCTTTTGATCAATGCCCACATATCATTCGAATTTTACGGTGATGGATTCGCGGTATTCTAGGCCAAAAAGCGATTGTGCGCTTCCTACGGTTTTGGGATTACTCTTGTAAATGGCCAGCTCCAAGTGATCGGCATCGTTGAATAGGGCAATTTTTTTTCCGTCTTCGTCTCGGTTTTCTTTTGGGAAGGAAAAATCGATGGCCGCCCCATAGGACTCATGGATTTTATGGAATTTTACGTGTCTGGCAAAAATGGTAAAATCCCGAGATTTCCCGACTTGGTTAAAGAGTTTTCGGGTGATGTTGGTAATCACATTACCGTAATTGTCCACATAGATCACGGCCCCCAATATCTGGTCTCCCTGGGGATTGACCACAGGTCGCAGTTCTTTGATTTCCCTGATGTGATCTACGGCTTTTCCCACCACCTCTAGGGCTCCCTTGCGGGAGATGTGGGCGGCGACCCACACAAAGACTTCCAGCACCGGGAAGTCGCCCGGCATTTGGTCGTGGATGTTGATCGTTACCATTTTGTCCCATTTCAGTTCTCCGCAGATCATCGAAAAAATACCATTGTCGGCTCCTACAAAGTAGTGTCCGTCAAACAACATGGCCAGGTGCTGATTTTCGGGGTTTTTTTCGGAGCCTACCCCTACGATATGGATGGTGCCCTTGGGAAAAGAGCGGTAGACATTTTTTAAAACATAGGCGGCCTCGTTAGCGTTGTAAGGGCTGATTTCGTGGCTGATGTCCACAATTTGGGGTTGGGCTACCGTAGAGAGAATCGCCCCTTTTACCGCTGCCACAGCGTAATCTTTATTTCCAAAATCGGTCAGTAAAGTTACTATGGGCATGGGCGTTTACTGGATAAAATTATTTACTTTTGAATGAAAAGATAACACAAGCAAAATTAAATCTTTTTAATAGACTATCCTTTGAACGAGATAAAAATTGAGCTGTCGGAGGTCAACCCTCAGGAATTTTTTGGTCAGCAAAACGTCAATATTGAAAAGCTTAGGTACTATTTCCCCAAACTTAAAATTGTGGCTCGTGGCAGTACGCTCAAGGCCTATGGCGAGGCCTCCCAGCTGGAGAAATTCGAAAAAAGAGTCTACGGACTCATCATCCATTTTGGGAAATACAACCAACTGAGCGAGGAAGTTATCGAGGGCATCATTACAGCCAATAATCCCGGAGATTTTGACCCGGCCGGGGATTCCGACCGTTTTATTCTGCACGGGGCAGGCGGAAAAATCATTAAAGCCCAAAGCCACAACCAGCAACGGATGGTCGCTGCGGCTCAAAAAAACGATATGATCTTTGCCATTGGTCCTGCGGGAACCGGAAAAACCTATACCGGGGTGGCCTTGGCGGTCAAAGCCCTGAAGGAAAAACAAGTCAAGCGAATCATCCTCACCCGTCCGGCGGTAGAGGCGGGGGAGAACTTGGGTTTCCTCCCGGGCGATTTGAAAGAAAAGCTAGACCCCTACATGCAGCCGCTCTACGATGCCCTGCGCGACATGATCCCCGCCGAGAAACTACACAGCCATATCGAAAACGGCACCATACAAATCGCCCCACTGGCTTTTATGCGGGGCCGAACCCTGGACAATGCTTTTGTGATCTTGGATGAAGGACAGAATACCACCCATGCCCAAATGAAAATGTTTTTGACCCGAATGGGGCGCAACGCCAAGTTTATGGTTACCGGCGATCCCGGGCAGATCGACCTCCCCCGACGGATGATCTCCGGACTCAAGGAAGCCCTATTGATCCTCAATGAGACCGAGGGCATTGCCATCATTGCCTTGGATGAGAAAGACGTAATCCGCCACCCCTTGGTCAAAAAAGTGATCGATGCCTACAAAACCATAGAACACAACAACTAGAAATATTGACACTGACCCTTACCCATTGCGATTTTAATTTTCCCGGCCAGCGATCCCACTACCGCGGCAAGGTCCGCGAGGTATATGAGCTGGAAGACGATCTGCTGGTCATGGTGGCCACCGACCGCCTTTCTGCCTTCGATGTGGTGATGCCCAAAGGCATTCCCTACAAGGGGCAAATCCTGAACCAAATCGCCAACAAAATGATGGCAGCGACCCAAGATATCGTTCCCAACTGGCTGGCTGCTACGCCCGATCCCAATGTTTCGGTGGGAAAAAAATGTACGCCTTTTAAGGTAGAGATGGTCATCAGGGGCTATCTCTCCGGCCATGCCGCCAGAGAGTACAAGGCGGGGAGGAGGAGCCTCTGCGGGGTTCCCCTGCCTCAGGGCATGATCGAAAATGACCCTTTTCCCCAACCCATTATCACCCCCGCCACCAAGGCAGAGGAGGGACACGACGAAGACATCTCCAGAGAAGCCATCATCGAAAAGGGGATTGTAAGCGAGGCAGACTACCTTCAGCTCGAACAATACACCCGGGCTCTGTTTCGGCGGGGAAGTGAAATCGCACAAAAACGAGCATTGATCTTGGTGGATACCAAATACGAGTTTGGGAAAACCTCCGACGGCCAGATCGTCTTGATCGACGAAATCCACACGCCCGACTCCTCTCGATATTTTTACCGGGAGGGTTATGCCGCCCGCCAAGCAAAAGGGGACCCTCAAAAACAACTCTCCAAGGAGTTTGTCCGTCAGTGGTTGATCTCTCAGGGCTTTCAGGGCTTGGAAGGCCAGTCGCTGCCCTTTATGTCCAACGACTATATCCAATCGGTTTCTGAGCGGTATATCGAGCTATACGAAAACATCACCGGAGAAAAATTTGTCAAAGCCGATACGACCAACTTGCCCGAACGTATCACCAAAAATGTACTGCACTACCTGAAAGGCCTAAATAGCTAAAAAAGGGGGGGGTGGGTTGTATATCTCCCGTTGAATGCCCACTTCTTCTTTGGTCAGGGCGATGATGTTTTGATTCAGGTTTTGGTCATAGGCAAGGTAACGATAATCCGACTGTTGGCTTTTATTACATGAATTAAACTTTTAGCCTTGTTTACCGTTTTTCTCCATACCATTTTTGATACACCGATTCCCACAGTATTTGCAGTGTATCGACAAAACCACCTCAGATGCTGAAACTTGAGGGTTGGGTTTTGTGAATTTTAGAGGATTTAAAGGACGATTTTTGGAAGTTTTAAGATGGGGGTTCATAAAAAGTAGGTTGAGTAAGATTTGGAAATTGTTGATTTTACAGCTAAAAGCGAATATAAATAATTGATATCAAAGAATCTGGAACTTTACCGCCGTATAGGAGGTGCTTCCGCCGGTACCGTCTCCGTCCTCGTCCAAATACCAAATCGTCGCAGAATGGATTTGATCGTTGTTGTCGTTGCAATCGCCGTTTTTCTTTACATAACCCGTGTCGGGAGTACAGTTAAAGACCTTGCTGTTGTTGGGGTTGCCGTCGCCATCGCCATCGCTGTCGTAGTACCAGACCGAATCGGGGTGGATGTCACTGTTGCTGTCGTTGCAATCTCCGGAATTTGAAACGTAATCATCGCTGTTGGCCACCTCAGAGGAAAACATGTCCGGGCATCCGTAAATGACATTTGCCGAAAGACTGTATCCTTTATTGGGGCTAAAATCGGATCGTAACTGGTCTAACTCACCTTGGGTGTAGTCCTGTGTTCCAATACCGTCCCCATCGGTATCCAAATAATAAAAACCAGGTCCTGAGCAAGAACCACCGGTTTGGGCACAGACCCCCCAAGCCCCTCCCAGCAGAAAGAGGCAACAATACAAAGCCAAAAAACAGTCCGACTTGATTTGGAGCATTCGGTTTTAGTTTTTTTTGCGTTAAACGCCAAAAGAGGTTTTATCAAAATTCCCAAACTTTTTCGCTTAGAGGGAATGGGAATAGGGTAAAAAGCCGTTGCTTCGGCCATTTACCTTTATTCTAAACATCTAAAAGAAAAGCTGTTAGATCAACAAAAGGGAGGGAGCCCACTTGGCAAAAAAAATTCTTTTGCCGAGGAAAAGTGGTGTTTTTATTGTAAGAAAAATCTGATATGGTGCAGTCGGGGGCAGGAGAGAGGCAGTCCTATTAGAGGATATTTTCCAAAATTTCGAGGGCTTTTTTTAGGGTATTTTCCGGTTTTTGCATGTCGATTTCGGGAGTGGGTCTTGCGCCCAGCCAGGTGAGTTGCCTTTTGGCATAGCGACGAGTATTTTTTTGGATTGCTGCGATGGCCTCTTGGCGGGTACTGCTTCCGTCAAAATAGGCAAACCACTCTTGGTAGCCTACCGTCTGCAGTGCAGGCAGGTTTTTGTGGGGGTAGAGGTCTCGGGCTTCCGCTTCCAATCCCGCTCGAACCATCTGATCTACCCTTTGGTTGATGCGGTGGTAGAGCAGTTCCCTGGGCAGGCTCAGCCGAAGGGTGTGGGGGGTAAAAGGGCGTTTTTTGGGCGACTGCCCCAAGAAATCAGAATAGGGTTTTTTTGCGGTCTGGCAGACTTCCAGCGCGCGGATCATCCGGCGGGGGTTGTGCAGGTCCACACGCTTGTAGTATTGGGGGTCTTTTTCCTTTAGGGCTTTTTGAAGACCTTCCAAACCTTGCGCCCGATAAAGTGCCTTTACCTGCCGGGCCGCCTCGGGGTCGATTTTAGGAAATTCGTCCAACCCCTCCATCAGTGCCTTGGCATAGAGACCCGACCCGCCCACCAAGACTATCCGGTCGTAAGTTTTAAAAAGGCGTTCTAAAAGCAATAAGCCTTCCTTTTCAAAAGCACCCGCATCGAAAGCTTGGTGGATGCTTTTGTTTTGGATAAAATGGTGGGGAATCCCCTGTCTTTCTGCCACAGTGGGTACTGCCGTGCCGAGGGTCATCTCTCGGTAACACTGACGGGCGTCGCAGGAGATGATTTCGGTGTTTAGGCTTTGGGCTAGGGCTACGCTCATTGCCGTTTTTCCCACAGCGGTGGGCCCGGCGATATACAACAGGTGTTTATTCGACATCGTTGAGGATTTCACCACACTGGTGGCAATACTTGGCGTTGTCTTTGTGCTGGGCTGTCATGCAATGGGGACAGGCTTGGGTATTGTGGTCAATTTTCATGGCTTGGGAGGTGAATTCTGCCGACACAATCCCCGTGGGTACGGCAATGATGCCATAGCCCAAAATCATGATGACGGAAGCGATAAACTGTCCCAGCGGACTGGTAGGGGCAATGTCGCCGTAGCCCACCGTGGTCAGGGTCACTATGCACCAGTAGATGCTGCGCGGTATACTGGTAAAGCCGCTTTCGTTGTCCTCGACCATATACATTATGGTGCCAAAGATGATACACAAGACCACCACACTAAACATAAACACCAATATTTTGGTACGGCTGCGCACCAAAGCCTTGAGCAGGGAATTGGATTCGCCGATATAACGGGTGAGTTTGAGAATCCTAAAAACCCGCAGTAAACGCAAGGCCCGCAAGGCCAAAAGAGATTGGGTACCCACCAAAAATAGGGAGACGTATTTGGGAAGGGTAGAGACCAGGTCGATGATGCCAAAAGTGCTGAAGATGTATTTGGACGGCCGGTTGATGGCCACTATCCGCAGGGCGTATTCTATCGTAAAAATAATGGTAATGAACCATTCTGCGGTATCCAGCCAGTCGTGGTATTGCTCGTCGATCCAGTGAACGCTCTCTAAAGCCACCAACGCCACGCTCGACAAGATAAAGACCAACAACAGTACATCGAACAGTTTTCCCGCAGGGGTGTCTGCTTCGTAGATGATTTCGTGCAGTCGGTGTTTGTATTTTTTAAAATTCAAAGGCTATGGTTTAGTGGGATGGGGGGGTTGCTCCTCCAAAGGTATTAATTTTTGGTATTTCTTTTTTTTGAGGTGGGAGAGAATTAGCGCCTTACAATCGGGGCTGTCTTCGAGAGCGGTCATACGGTCTGCGATCTTTTGCGGGTGGTTGATCTGGTGGTTGAGCTCAAAAAAACCATATCCCATAAACCGCTGATTTTCAATATATACAAAACTATTTTCTCCACCTTTTCTTCCATTTTCGATCATCAGAAAATGGTCGTGGGGATATCGGTTTTCTTGGCGCAGGCATGCGACCCTTTGGTTGTAAGATTCGGGGGATTCTTTTTCCAGACAGGCTCCGTGGCAACGGTTATTTTTGTGGGCAAAACAAGGCCCTTCGGTTTCTTGGAGGGAGCTGTGGTTGTGGCAGAGTTCCCGGCTTTCCATCCACTGCAACATCACCCGCTTGGCCACCCTTCCGTTTTTGAATACCGCCAGGTAGTCGCGTCCATTTCTGACCTGCTCCAAGACCAAGCGGTGGTAAGGGAGGGAGGTGTCGAGGCAAATCCCCATCGGATAGAGGCGGTACCGACCGTCTTTGTTGATAGGGGGTTGGTTTTTTTTGATTTCGTGTTGCTCTTTGAGTAGGGCGATGAGTTCACTCCCGGTGGTTTCAAAATGGATCTTATGGAGTTTTTTTTGAATTTTTTTGGATTTTCGGTCGCTTGCCGTCAGGTGGGTTCTGACCCTTTTTTGGATGTTTTTGCTCTTGCCGATGTAGAGGATGTCGCCCACGCCATTGTGCAAGTAGTACACCCCGGTCTCGGCGGGCAATTCCTCGATGATGGAGAGGTATTTGGAGGGAACCTGATGGGTGTGTAGGGCTTTGATCTGGGATTTCAAGATCTGCTTGTTGCTGTCTTTTTCGAGCAGCAGCTCGAAGAGCTTTACGGTGGCCAAGGCATCCCCTTGGGCACGGTGGCGGTCACTGATGGGTATGCCCAGTGCCCGCACCAGCTTGCCCAGTTTGTGGGATTCCATTTGGGGGAGCAACTGCTGGGAAAGGCTTACCGTGCAGAGGGAGTTCCGCTCAAAGTTGTAACCCAAACGCTTGAACTCGGTACGCAGGATACGGTAGTCAAAATCGGCATTGTGAGCCACGATGAGGCAGTTTTCGGTGATTTCTACTATGCGCTTGGCGACTTCAAAAAAACGCGGGGCATTGCGCAGCATCTGGCTGTTGATACCGGTGAGTTTTTCTACAAAAGGCTGGATAGGTCGCTCGGGATTGATCAGACTGATGAATTGATCGGTGACCTGCTGTCCATCGTGTTGGTAGATGGCGATTTCGGTAATGCCTTCTTCATTGTATTTCCCTCTGGTGGTTTCTATGTCTATAATGGCGTACATGCTCTGAGGGTTCGGCTGTCAAAGATTTTACTGCCCACACGGATCATGTTGCTGCCTTGGGCATGGGCCAGGGGATAGTCTCCGCTCATGCCTAT
>CAZGUB010000030.1:0-11710 GCA_964528935.1 uncultured Flavobacteriaceae bacterium
ACAAACAGAAACTATTGGAACTTTCAGAAAACAAAAGATTATCATTATCCTCCTACATAAGAATGATACTATTTCAGCAATTATAAATATGAAATTTATTGGTGCTGCCAGCAATATCTACTCCCTCCTGAAGCATTTCTTTTACATCTTGGCCTTGCTTTTGTGGTTGCATTACACCTGCCTACATAGTTTGCCTTCTTAGGTTTTGGCTTCACATAACTCGATGACTGGTTCTGATGCAAATAACAGTAACCATTTGTATTAGTAGTTTTGTTTTTACATCTGTTACCTGTAGTTTTAGCTATCCCATTACATTGTGCTGAAACACTATTTGAGGATGAGCTATACCCGCCGGATGATGAAACTGTGAAATCCCAGTTCTTCAAAACTACTTTAGACTCTAATTCCTCTTCTATATTATCAGGTAGTTCACTTAAGAAATCAATCCCAGTTAAAGACTCTATTTCATCTACTGATACTACATAAGAGGAAAGGCTACCTGATTGATTAGCATTAGATAACAGGAATCCTATTATTATGTTTTTTTCAGGAGCATAAATTACTTTGTAGTACTTAGAAGGTATTGTAACTCTGCTCCCTCCAATCGCACCTAAGTTGTCAGAACTCAAAACACCCGCTGTTGAAACGAATATATCAAACTTCTCACCCCATCCTCTAACCAACGACTCAAGTCTTTTCCAAATCCCCCTGTTAAAACTTGGATTCTGTGGAGACATATTTGACATATAAAAAGACTCTGACATTGCAACAGAATTATACTTCATATCTGCTGCTGGAGCTAAATGACCTCTATCGTATCCAGAGCCCTTATAGTCGCTTAATTGGGCTGATTTGGTTGAAACTAAAGGGTCTGGCTTAAATGAATCTGTTCTGGGTGTAGAACCGCTTAAAAAAGCTGGATATAGCTTGTAATGAACCCAATTAGCTTGTTCGTGGGCTTCATTGTATGATAGAGTATAGTACTGATGCTTTACAATCTCTCCAGCTGATTTTGGTAAATATTCCTGACAGAATAGATTTAAACTAAACAGGAAAACTAAATGAAATAATATTATTTTAATACCTACAAAATTTACAATAAATTAGGTTTATTATGGAAGAATAACTAACTACAATTTTCTATACTTAAAAATCACATCAGAGGTGGTTTCACTAATAAATTTTATTGCATAATAGTTTCCTTCGTAGGTTTCAATAACGCCAACAAAGTCCGTTGGAGGAGTATCAGTATTTTCACAAGATGAATTTGAATCATTCAAATGTTCACAGAAATAGTAATTAGATAAATCAGTAATTTTAATTTCATCATAGGGAATATCATAAACTAATGCCATATCTGCAGAACTTTCATTCCAAAAAATTCTTGCTGCTGTTGAAGAATCATTAGAATTATATGCAAATTTCATATCAAAACTACTGTCAGAGGGACCATCCGAAGAGTAGTCTAAAGTTTTTGTTTCTAAATCTATAAAAGTCTCGAAACTAATCTCAGTTAAGTTGTCTAAACTACTTTGAATAGCCACTAATTGTTTGTCTAAGGAGTCAACTAAACTTTCTAAATCAGAAACTATTTCCAACAATGCTGTAATCTCCGACACTGAAGCCACTTCTGAGGCAATGGTGCTCTCAATAGAATCAATTTTGTTGTCTATTGAGATGCCATTGATTAAAAAATCAAATGCATTTATTTGAGCAGAAGTATTTACAAGAGTAACATTACTGTCACCCAATTGAATTGTGTTAGAGGTTGTTACAATAGCATTTGCCCCAATAGAAGTTGCATTGTTAATTTGAGTTCCAGACACTGTATTTGCATTATTTCCAAGAAAAGTATTATCATTAGAATTTTCAGTATTTAGATCATATCCTGCTCCATCTCCTATTGCTACATTATTTGAACTAATTGAATTATAAAGAGAAGCATCTCCTATTGAAACATTTGAATTGCCTGAAACATTTTTAGTAAGGGCGAGATTTCCCAAAGCTACGTTGTAACTGCCGTCTTCATTATAATATAATGATCCATCTCCTAAACCAACATTTCGTCCTCCAGTTTCATTATGCACAAGGCTATAAAACCCTACAGCAGTATTTATTGTTCCAGTAGTATTATTTCTTAAGGCAAGGGATCCCAGTGCGGTATTTCTTGAGGCTGTGTTGTTTCTCAGGGCATCAATCCCCACCGCTACATTGTAGGTGCCTGTTACATTTTTTGAGAGTGCTTCATTACCAATTGCTAAATTATCTGTTCCACTTGAAATAGCCGATAAAGCACTCTCTCCAAGAGCAATATTTCTGGAAGCATCTTCAAAAACATTGTTCTCCTTAAAATATAGATTTTGTATTTCCTGATGTGTAAGAGCCCTATTCCAAATTCCAACATTGTCAAGCTTACCCTTAAAAAACTGCAACCCATTACTTCCTCCATTAGGCCTATATTTTCCAATGAATGTATTATAGTCGTTTTGATGAATCCCATCTTGAAGGGTCAGGTTTTCTGTGGATACTAAACTTCCATTTAGATAAAATTTGACTTGTGTCCCGTCATAAGTTACAGCAAGGCTATACCACTGGTTTTTATTTAAATCCACATTAGCGCTTATGTCATTAATGTTGCTACCACTTGAATTGTTACCAAGTCCAAACCTTAAAGATTGAGTATTGTCATCCCCAACTATTCCAAAATTATAACCATAGTCAGATGAGGAATCAGGATTTCTACCCAAAATATAATTATTGCTAAACGATTGGGAAATTAAAAAATCAGAATAAAAAGAAATCGAGTTCGAGGGATTTAATGAATCTGAGTTTCCTAAGTCAATTGAGGAGGCCCCATTAAACTCATAGGCGCTTTCTGTATTTCCATTTTGATCAGTGGTTAAGGTAGCTCCAAATACAGTACCGTGATTATTATTCCCACTAACATCATTAACATTACCATCAAATGGAAAAAACGCAATTAATCCATTGGAGGGAATGCTCCAAAAAGAAACATTATTACCAATAATTAATTGAGCTAAATCATCAATTTTCTCACTCAATGTTTGAGTTGATCCTTGTGACCAGAGTAATGAAGAGCCATATCCTGCAAAAGAAGTAGCAGTTACTGTTCCCCCGCTTATAATCCCATTACCAACCTCAATGGTATTTGAAACTGATAAACTGGTGATTGAAACTGATGAGGCTATTAGCTCATCGATAAATAATGCTTGATTCTGAAAGCCTATTCCTCTTGTATTCTTGGCATACTCTGCAACAGGAACGCTTGCAAACTGTCTTGTTCCCATATCCTGATATGCCCCTCCTAAATCTAATTCCTCTTTGATAAAAACAGCTAAACTCCAATCAATATCTGAAAAATTACCACTGGAAGCGGTCCCACCTCCGATAGCAAGATTAACCACTCCATCTGCTGGGGTAGTAACTGTATGTTCCTCTACATAAACTGGAGTAGATGTTGATGTGACCTCCATCAAAGTAAACTTAAATTTTACTTGGGAGTTGGTCAAGACATTACCATTGGAATCTTTCACAATAGCTTGGTAATTGAACTGGGCGTTTAGTCCAATGGAGAGAAGCAGAAAGAATAATAATTTTTTCATTTTGAACAATCTAAAGTAAATATTTTTGAACAATTTCCCAACGTCCCATACCTGTAGTTTGGGACAATGGGACAAATATTTTACACTCTTAATTTCAAATGAAATATATTTGGGTTTAGAAATTTTCATAAAATTCTTGTAGTTATGATTGAACCAAAAAAGCAAACACTTCTGGAACTTAACCCTCATACATAGCATTAATTAGTTTCCAATCCCCTTTTTAGAATATGCTATCTTAGTTGTATGAAAAAACTAATTCTTCTTTTACTCTTATTTTCAAAAATTAATTTGAACGGACAAAACAAAATATTGAAAAATATAAATTCGCCTGTCTTATTTAAAGGAGATGAAAAAACAGCTTACAGAGACCCAGCAGTTTTATTTCATAATGATCAGTTCTTCTTATTTTTTACTCTTGTCAAAACAATTAACGAAGAAATATATTCATTTACAGCCACAAGTAAATCTTTTGATTTAGTTAATTGGAGTCCAATAAATATCTTGACCCCTAAAGATCAGAACTTAAATTTCTCCAGTCCCGGTAATGTTGTTAGATATAAAGATAAATGGCTTTTATGTCTTCAAACATATCCACGTCCAGATTATATCTCAGGTGATAAAGTACGATATGGTAGTAATGATTCTCGAGTTTTTATTATGGAGAGTAAAGATCTTGAAAACTGGTCACCTCCTAAGCTTCTAAAAGTAAAAGGACCGTCAATAAGCAAAGATAAAATGGGTAGAATGATTGATCCATACTTAATTGAAGATAAAGATGAAAAGGGAAAATGGTGGTGTTTTTATAAACAAAATGGGGTAAGTATGTCATATACTTATGATTTCTTGAACTGGACTTTTTATGGCAATACCAATTCCGGAGAAAATGTTTGTGTGTTAAATAATGGAGGTGAGTATGTAATGTTTCACTCTCCATCAAATGGTATTGGAATCAAGAAATCCTCTAATCTCAAGGACTGGCAGTCTTTTGGAAGCCAAATTACACTTGGACAAAAGCATTGGAGGTGGGCAAAAGGTAGAATTACAGCTGGAGCCGTAGTTGACCTAAGAGAAATTAAAGGAATTGAAAGATATGTTATGTTTTTCCACGGTTCTGGACCAAATAAAGAAAGTGAGGGAGATTTTGATAAAAATTCATCATTAGGAATTGCTTGGAGCGAAGATTTAGTTAATTGGGACTGGCCAAAAAAGTAATAATAAAAGTCTTGCAATCTAAAATTTGAGTATAAAATAAATGAGCTTTCTATAGTAGGTATTCTAATTAAATTAGAGTTCGTATCATCGGCATATCCTCTTCTCTAAGTTCAGCTATTTCTAAACCTCTTAGGTAGGTCAAACTAACATTTATAGATGAGTGGCCCATAGCCTTCTGTAGCTTGGTTATACTACCTGTTCTTTTAAAGATTTCTATAGCTTCTGTGAGCCTAAAAGAGTATATTGTAACACTCGGTTCAATTATTGGATTACGCCCCTTAAATTGCTTCCAAAATGAGCGAGAAATAGCTCTTATTGTAAGGTTGTTTATTATTGGAGAATATGTTGTCCAGGATGTTAAATTTGATGTGTAACCCATTTTTTATAAATTGGAGGTGTTATTAACCATAAATCAGTTTGAATGAGCCCAAGTGAACATATTCTTTTCTCTGAGAAAAAAAAAGTCGTAAAATATCACTCAGAAAATAATAACTATGAATGGGTTTTAGACTTTAGGCATAATATTGGTGGATTATCCAGAGTTGACGATTATGTTTTTGTAACCACAACTTCGAATTGGGGCAAACAATACTCTCATATTGTTGATTATAAGAAAGGGAAGGTATTATGGGAAATAGAGGATGTTTTTTATTCAGTCCATATTCTTGGAAAAACTCTTGTTTTTTTCAATAAGAAAAAGTTCTTTAAGGGAGTGAATATAGATTCTGGAAAAGAAATATTCAGTGTTAAATCCCCCTTTCGATGGTCGTCTGCAAAAGCAATTTTACTCAATGACAAATATTTTATATACAATTCTAAAAAAGTATATATGCTTGACTTGACAAATGGTAAGATATCAGAGTCAAGGCTTCCAAACAAAATTGACCCTAAAGAGATTGGCCTTGTATTAGACGAATTTCAGATAAACATAAACAACCTGCCTTCAGCTGGGGGAGATTATGGAGCTGCTTATATTGGAGATGGAGGAGTTAGTGATGCAGGAAGTGGTGATAGTGGTGGCGGAGATGGGTAGAATCCGAGAAAGACAATGACTTTCAGTATGATTTGTTTGATAAGGCCAAACTTGAGGAAGAAAAATAATGATTGATATTTAATTCCAGCGTCCAATACCTATCGTTTTGAAGAATCAAACCATCAGAAATATTGCAAATGAAAAAAATATTCTTTCTCTTAATGTTTATTTTACTTTTTACTTGTGGTAAGGGTGATAACGATACTGATATTGTAGATAATATAGATAATATAAATCAAGATTTTTTTGAATGTACTGTGGATTATGTACAATTTGTTGATGAAGAAAACGCAATAGTGCGGTTTGAAATTTCTTTAGGCAAAGAAACGAATTACTTCTACGGTAGATATACCTATACTAAAGAAGGTAACAATTATACAATTGGTGATGATATTGTGTATATCAATAATTTTCAGACCGTTTCAGATAAGGAAGCTAAATTTCGATTTATTTACGGTGGATCTTTAGGATTCTTCTGTGCTCAAGTATTTGAAGAGTTACCTGTTCACATCCATCAAAATTTCGATGCTGAAGCTGAATTAGAAATACTTCCAACTGAAAGGGTAGTCGGAAAATGGAAGATCAAGAAAAAAAGTAACTTTTCCCTTGAACGTTAAATTTTCAATTTGGCTTAAACTATTGATTCAATGAACTGCCATACAAAATATTACATTAAAGCCAGAATTTTTTTTTAATTCCAATAAATAAATTGTATTTTGTGATAGATCAAGTTAATTTAAATGAAAGATATACTTGTTGTTGCAAAACTTAAAGAAGGTAAGTTTGAGAAATTTATGGGTTTTATGAAATCCGAAGAGGGGATGAATGAAAGAAGAAAAATTGCAGATTTAACTAAAACTATAGGTACAGTTTCCCCAGATAAAAGTACAGTAATGTTTAAGATTGCTGTTCACAATGATGGGGCATTACATTCATTTTTGGATGGTTCTAATCCTATATCAAATCCAATTTTTGATGAGGTTATGGAAAGCTATGAGATTTTTGAATTAACCAAAGTTTAACCTCAATTTAAATCTCAGTCACCTCCCATCGATATTTTATCGATAGGTTAATTTGTTCAAATATTAATAATTCAAAAAGTAATTAAAATGAAAAAATCTTTACTACTAATTCTAATTTCAATAATAATTTTTTCCTGTCAGCAAAAAACAACTGACGAAAGAGGACCGCTTGAAGGAGTTTGGGAAAGAACTGGCAATATCATTTACCAAAATAGTATACCAGTTGATACCATTACAATTAGTGATGAAATGTTTCAAACAAAAATTTACACCAAAACTCACGCTTTATGGCTTGGGAACAATAAAAATATTGACTCCTTAGGAAATGATATGAACCCTGGTGGAGGGATTTATTCGAGAAGATATACCGTAATTAATGATACTTTGACTGAATATCTAACCAATGGTACAGATAATATGAATAGTTGGTTTAAATCCAATTTAAAAATGGATAAAGACGGAAATTTTCCCATTAGCTTTAAGGTTGTAATAAATAAAAATTCATATTCTCAAATATGGAATCTTGACAGTTTGGGTAATGGTGGAGCTGAACTTTATAAAAGAGTTGAGTAATATAAATATAAAATGAAACATAAATTGACCTTCCAAGTGGGTGATACTATTCAATATAATATACACTTTACTAAGTTCTTCGGGTGATTTATATATATCGAAATAAACTTGAAATTATTTTAAAATGAAAAACTTCAAAACCATCCTAATAGTCACATTAATACTTGATATCATCCAATTTATCCCTTTAGTGTTAGCAAAAATGGGAGGTGAAATGAAAAATCAAATGATCAGCGATTTTAATATAGAAGGATTAGCAGAAAGTGCGCCTGCCTTAGAGGTATTGGATATGATGTTGTATATCTTTGGATTTATTTTTTTAGGTACTGTGCTTTCAGTTATCTATACTCTTAAATTGAAAAATCTTCATAGCCTGAAGTCAGCAACTTTTATATTATTTATAGCACACTTATTTTGGACTTTGCCAGACTTTCTTACTCTTTTAAGTGGTGGGTCAGCTCATCCTCCAATTATAATTATGATATTAACATTAATTCCAGTTGCTGGACTTTTTTATGTGTCTCAAAAAGGAGAATTAAAAGGCAGTTAAATCATCGGCATATCCTCTTCTCTAAGTTCAGCTATTTCTAAACCTCTTAGGTAGGTCAAACTAACATTTATAGATGAGTGGCCCATAGCCTTCTGTAGCTTGGTTATGCTGCCTGTTCTTTTGTATATATCTATAGCTCCCGAATGGCGAAAAGAGTACAACGTTTGATTTTCTTTTATCAAATTTGAATTCGTTTTAAACTTAGACCACAGCCTACTAAAGTAGTGAGCGTTAAATTCAATAGGGGTGTTTGAGAATATATTGTTCTCCTTTTTTCCTATAGTTAGTTCTTTCCTAATGAAATCTGGTATCGGTACAATCCTATTCCTCTTTGATTTAACTCTATCGCCACCAATAGATATATATTTTAGATCATCACTAAAATCTACCCACCTCAGCAAACGAATTTCTCTATGGGGGCGCAAAAGACAACCATAGGTTAGACAACAGCAAAGAAATAGGTTATAATTATAAGCCTTTATTTCCCTCAGTAAAGCCCCAACATCTTCTATTGGTTTATGGAGCTTCTCAGCTTGTTTTCGCGGCCTTAGAGAGCTTGTTTCGACCTCAAACCCGTTGTTCTTCAAATAGCTCAAAAGGGCGTTTAAATGGCGTCTAAGAGTGTTAAAACTCGTTGCATTTTTATATCTCCTAAGATAGTTATTTGTGAATTCAATAGGGATCGTTTTATGGGTTATTACTTGAGTTCTAAGATCATTTGCTATTGTCTGAAGAGCTCTCTTATACTTGTCAGAAATAGGCTCATTCAACTTCTGAGATACAAGCTTATCGAAGAGCTCCAGTTCATCTTTTGGCTCATCACTTGTAAATTGGTAATTATTACTTACCAAATGCTCATAAACAAGCTTTGCCAATAGATTAGCTTTTGATTTTCTGTCCTTGGGAGGATAATCGTTTGGTTTTAGATTGACCCCTGCTTTACTACCGTTTAAGAGTCTGATTCGTTTGGTGTTTAAGATAAATTCGATGAAGAAATCTCCATTAGATTTCTTTTTCACTTTAGGGTAAGAGACTTGCATTTTTGGCACGTATTTGGCATTTTACAATATGTTAGGATTGTAAAAACTTCCGAAAACGAACAAATTAAAGGGATTGAAAGGCTTTTTTAACTAAGGGACCAACTGATTATGAGTCAGCTACTCTAACCAACTGAGCTATAGGACCTTGGGTGCCACAATTATACGATATAGTTGTTTGTCTAAAATATTTTTGCCCTCCTTTTCTGCCCTGACTCCTAGGGAAACTTCCCTCACTTTTTGGCATGCTACCCCCACTACTTTTGATATCTTAGCCTCCATAAAATACTGAGACATTGAAAAAATTAGGAATCTCCCTTTGCGCCATTCTCCTCTTTGGCCTGCCTTTACAAGCACAATATGGCTCTCTAGAGCTCAACAGCGGGGGGTTTTCTTTTATCCCGCTGTTTACCTCCAACAAGCCCCACATTATCCTTCGGGCCGGAACCGATGACAAAAAACGTTGGAGTTTAAATCTCATCAACCTGATCATGATGGACGGCATGTCTCCGGCCAACTATTCCCTGATCACACGCTACCGCCTTATTGACAAAAAAATAAAACTCAACATCGGCTTTCAAATGCCCGGTTACCGGATTTTTGAAAATGAAGATTTAAGATCGAGATCCGTACAAGAAGTCCGTCTGTATTATCCCATCAATAAAAAAACCAATCTGCTGTTTTTCTACATGCATGGGGAGGGTAAAAACTTTGAAATGAACAACAATTTTTATTCACTATATTATAGGAAAACAATCGGAAACTGGCGCACCAGCACCCAAGGGTATCTTCTCTTTTCCAGCCTGTCTGCCACCAACCCATCATCGGGTTTGGCCCAAACGGTCTCGTACCTTCTGGACAAAAAAATCAAACTCAACCTCTTTGTCAACAAATCCTTTACCAGCGACACCTTCAACAAAACCGTGGGCTTGGAATTCTCTTTCTAAAAATCCCCTACCGCCTTCTGCCAGTAAATTCCATGGCTTCTCCTTTGCCAAAACCATAGCTAAAGCCCAACACCCAAAAACGGCCATAGACCGATCGGCTCCAAACGTTGAAATCGTCCCTTATGGTCCTTCGCTCTCTTACCCGCGTTACAAAAAGGTCCCGCAAATTGAAGCTGATGACTCCCTTGCCTTTGAGTAACTTCTTTCTGGCCCCCACATTCAAAAACTGACTGGGCAGTGTTTCCCCATCTACTGTTTTGAATCCCGACTGGTAATTCCAACTCAGCTCTACATCCAACTCTTTGGGCAACTTGAATTTTGACGTCAACTCCGAAGTCCAGCTGTTGCCCCTGAAATCGTAGGAGCGCCCTTGCCAAGAAGCCTTGCGGTCAAAAGCGTTGTAATTGAAATCTCCATTGATCACAATTTTACTCGTTGGACTGATCTTTCCGTTGATTTCTATTCCGTTTACCCTTTTGGTTCCTAAGTTTTCAGGTCCGCTCACACTGATATTGTTCTCAATGGTCGATACCGATTCGATGGTGTTGGTGGTGTAAAACTGGTACAAACTCATGTTCATCGATAGGATGCCCTCTACAAAAATGGCCGAGACCTCATAAGAATCCGAATATTCCGCCTGCAGGTCTGGATTCCCTTTTCGGTAATTATAACTGTTGCGAATGTTGAAGAAAGGATTCAAGTCCCACAAACGGGGGCGATAGATCCTCCTAGAGTAGCCCGCCTGTAATGAAAAAGCCTTGCTAAACTTATAGGAGGTGTTCAGTGAAGGAAAAAAGTCGGTAAAATCCTGATTGTTTTTTTCGTTGGTGTTCACCAAAACCGTATTCACTTGGGTGTTTTCTGTCCTCAGTCCCAGTTGTACTCCCCAAGGGTCGGCCTCAAAAGCCGTGATCCCATAAACCCCCAAGACCCCTTGTTTGAATTCAAACAAATTGGTCAAACCATTGTCGATGATCCATTGCCCATCGGTATTATTCTGCACCTCAAAATCGTTACTCACATCGTTGTGGGCGTATTGAAACCCTCCTTCTATCGTCCAGTTTTCGCCTACGGGATGGGTATAATCCAGCTTTAAAGTATTGACCACTTCTTTGAAATACGTTTTGGTAAGTTGGTCATCAAAAGCGGCCGCTCCCGAAACGGAGGTGTTGAAAAATTCGGAATTTTGCTCCTTGCTGAAGAGATTTCCCGTAGCACTAAAAATCAAGTCGTGATCTTCGTCATCCAAAAAATCTTTTTTGTAAACAAACTCATATTGGTATTTGGGGTTGCCCGCCGTGGTGACCTCCTCTCGGTTCCACTCCGAGGTGAGCTGGGTATTGTCAAAAAACTCCTTGACATTGGTATTGGACGGCTGATCCTCTGCCTCAAAAGCATAAAATCCGGTGAGCGTAATCACATTTTGCGGGTTGATGTAATAATCCGTCCCCAATATGAAATTGAAAAATTCCTCTTTTCGGTATTCCGTTCCTTCGGTCACCACCTGTGTATTGGTCAAAAAATTCTCGTTCTTATTCTTCGCGTCCCGAGGATAGTTTCGAATTCCATACCCGATTTGGGTAAACAAATTGAACTTTTCGGTCCTGCGGTTAAGGCTCAGTCCGGCACTGTTATTTTCCGGCCGCCCATAGTTTAGGGTAAAAGAACCGTTGAGGCCCTCGCGCTCGTCTTTTTTGATCACAATATTGATGA
>CAZGUB010000031.1:0-11310 GCA_964528935.1 uncultured Flavobacteriaceae bacterium
TATAAAAGGTACAATTCAGGCAGAATACGTTGGAGAAAATTACAATGCAGCGGTGGGTTACATCCGCCGCTCCCAATATTTTAAGTTGGATGGTCAAATCAGTTATCTGTTTTTTCCTGAGACGACCTCCAAAATCTTGTCGCACGGACCTACCCTTGGAAACATTCAGTATTACAACCTAGAGGGCAATAGCATTGATACTGCCACAGAAATCGGCTACACCTTGAATTTCAAAAACAGGAGCAATATGACTTTGGCCTACGAGAATCAATTCATTGCACTGCAAAGGGCTTTCGACCCCATCAGAACGGGAATTCAAAGCCTTGAGGCCGGTACCGAACACCGTTGGAATTCCCTCAGCCTGGAATACAATTCAAAACCCCAGAGTCTTTTTACCTACGAGTTAAAATCTTCCTATGGTGGATATTTCCAAAATGGCAAACGATGGCTTTTTTTTACGCAAATGGGCTACCGCATTCAACCCTATGTGGAGCTGAACTCTCTGGTGAGTTACAACCATATCGAACTGGAACGGCCCTGGGGTAAGAATGGTTTCTGGCTGTTGGGAGTCAAATCCAATTTTACTTTTACCCGAAATATCTTCTTTTCCAATTTGTACCAATACAACGAGCAGCAGAAACTTTGGAATTTTAATTCTCGATTTCAATGGCGCTACAAACCGGCTTCCGATATATTTTTGGTTTTCAACAGTAGTGACACCCAAATGCTTGTGCCCAACAAAAATTGGAACTTGACCTTAAAGATTAATTATTGGATCAATCTTTGAGGAAAAAATTCAAAAAAAGTATCCCTTTGATTTTTGTGTGTTTTTCAGATGCTGTTCCAAGCCATTTCTCAACCATTCCAAGTAAGTGGGAACATCGGTGTACTGAATAGGGCTATTCAATAAAGTATTGTCTGGAGAAAGTAATACGTAGAACGGTTGGGAGGCAGTAGCAAAATTGATGCTTTGAAAAGTGGCCCATTTTTCGCCTATGGTGCCAATGGTCTTGATCCTTCCGTTGGGATATTGATAATTAAATTGCTCCTCGGAGGGCAATTTCTTGCGGTCGTCCACATATAGCGAAATGATTACAAATTCTTCATTCAAAAGACGGAATACCTCCGGCTGAGACCAAACATTTTCTTCCATCTTACGGCAATTCACGCAGGCCCAACCAGTAAAATCCAACAAGATGGGTTTGTCTTTTGCTTCGGCAAAAGCCCTTCCTTTTTCAAAATCCTTAAAACAATGAAGTCCCAAAGGACATTCCGAATCCGAAGGATAAACACTATAGAACAAAGGTGGTGGGAAGCCACTGAGCAGGGTGAGTTGCCCTTCCTGATTTTTTCCCAACCCTGGAATCAAATAAAAGATGAAAATCAAAACTAAAAAAGAAAAAAACCGTTGTAGTTTGGAAATCTTAGCCCCTTTTAGATCGTGAGGAAAACGGAGCCAGCCCATGAGGTAAACAAAAAGGAGTATGGAAATCAGCAACCATATCGCTACAAACACCTCACGCTTTAGCAGGCCCCAGTGGCCTACCAAATCGGCGTTGGACAAAAACTTCAAGGCCAGCGCCAACTCCAAAAAGCCCAAGGTAACTTTTACTTTGGTCATCCACCCACCCGATTTGGGGATGGATTTTAGCGCATTGGGAAACAGTGCCAGCAAACCAAATGGCAAAGCCAAGGCAAAACCAAAACCAGCCATTCCTACACTCAGCTGTGTGGCCCCTCCTTCTGCAGAAAGCGAGCCTGCGAGAAGCGATCCCAAAATAGGACCGGTACAAGAAAAGGAAACAATCGCCAAGGTGAGTGCCATAAAAAATATTCCCAAAATTCCCCCTCCTGCCGAAGCAGCATCCGAACGATTGCCCCAGCTGCTGGGCAAGGTCAATTCGTAATACCCAAAAAACGAAATGGCAAAGAAGACAAATACCGCAAAAAAGATCAGGTTCATCACGATATTGGTCGAAAGGGTATTGAGGATTTGAGGATCCAAAGCATCTAAAAAGTGGAAAGGTAGACTCAAAAGAATATAAATCAACAAAATAAAAAAGCCATAGAGCAAAGCTCTACGAATGCCTTGTACCTTGCTGCCGCTTTGTTTGAGGAAAAAGGATACTGTAAGTGGTATCATGGGAAAGACACAGGGCGTAAGTAATGCTATCAGCCCCCCAATAAAGCCCAACACAAACAGATTTAAAATTTGGAAATCACTCTCTTGATCGGTTTGCTGAGATAAAAACTCTTTGTGTTTTAAATCCAATTGCAGTGCTTGGGACTTTTGTAAACTTTCTGTATCAAGGCTGCGCTGTTGGGTCGCCGTCGCCTTTTTTTCATCCAGAACAAACGAAAAAGCTTCATTCCTAAAAATGCAGAGCTTATCATCACAGGCCTGGTAGTTGATTTCTCCACTAACAGCGCCCAGATCGGGTCGCAGCAATTTTATTTTTTGTTGAAAAGTAGCCTTGCGATCAAACCACGACAATTCGATTTCAAATATGGGATCAAAGGCGGTTTCGGTTTCACTTTCTTCGGTAGGGCCAATTAATTCGTAGTCTGTACCGGCGACCTCAAAAACAAAGGCTGTGGGCAGCGGTCCGTCCTCGGGAAGGTGTTGGGAATACAAATGCCATTTATCCAAAATGCTCGCGTTGAATTGTAATAAATATTCAGTTTCAGAAAGCTGTTGCATAGCGGTAGACCAAACTACGGGCTCCTGAGACTGAAGACCCAAACTCCACAACAGCGACAGCATCAAAATTCTAAATGTCTTCATGACAAACTAACCATTTTTTTTGTGTTTTCTCGTGGGCCAGAAAACGTCGATCTGCTCTTTTTCCGATAATCCAGACAATTTCTTCTCCCGAACAGAGCAACCATTGCGCTTCTTTGTCCAAAAGAGAATACTTTTCGTCTTTGAAGTACTTACTCAGCTTCTTTTTTCCCTGCATTCGGTAGGGGTAAAAATAATCACTTTGTTTCCACTTTCTTAAAATCAGCGGAAATTTTAACTTTTTCTTGTCCAACAAAACACTCTTTGAATCACACTTTTCAAAGGTGTTTTCATCAGAAAAAAACAACTGAATTGGATCTTGGATTAGCGTATCCTTTGCAACAATATTAAAGATATGGTTGGTATTATTGCTTTCTGCGGTCAACAAAAAGTCGGCTCTGTTTTTCACCAAGCGGTACTGATCTGAAAAAAGCTGTTTTCCACTTTGTGAATGCATCAATTGCTTGAGATCCGATACATTTTTAAACCCAAAGGGAGAAAACAATTCATGGAGGTAATATTCTAGTGGCAACAGCTTTTCCAAGGCTTTCACCGGTATAATAACTCCTGCTGCGGTGGGGAAAAAATGCTCGGCCTTGAATCCTTCCACCACAGCGTCCAAGGCTTTCTGTGCCCAGCCCAAATGGGAAAGGGTGTCACTAAATTGAGCCTCAAAATTAGGATCTGTTTTTTTCCACAACGGAATTACCCGATGCCGAAGGGCGTTACGCAGATAATCAGTCTTGGCATTAGAGGAATCCTCGCGCCATTCTATGGCATTTTCTTGGGCATATTGTAAAATTTCAGAACGGCCAAAAGGCAACAAGGGTCGTAAGATTTTTCCTCTACGTTCCGGGATACCGACCAAACCTCTCAGCCCTGTTCCCCTTGCAACATGGATCATAAAAGTCTCCAGTACATCATCGGCATGATGGGCCACCAAAATGTAATCATACCGGTGTTGATCAGCGAGCTTTTCAAACCACTCATAGCGCAAATCACGAGCAGCCATCAAGGTAGATATTTTGTAACGATCGACATGTTCTTGAGTTTCAAAATTTTGGAGGTGAAAGGTCAATTTTTTATTTACGGCCAAAGCCCTTGCCCATTCAGCATCGTCATGGCTCTCCTGCCCTCTCAATTGAAAATTGCAATGTGCCAGTGCCGGTTTCAACCCGGCTTTTAGACAAAGGTCCAACAACACACAACTGTCTATTCCGCCACTAAAGGCCAGCAATAGATTGCGGTCTTGAATCGAAAAATGGGATTGAAGATGCTCTTGGAACTTTAAAAACATTTACAAAATTAAGGATTTTAAAGCGTTGACCCGTTGTGTTGCGATAAGTAAGCCACATTTTTGCGTAAAAAAAATAAAATTCGGATATTTGCCACTCAAATGAAAGATGCAACGACATACAATCCCGGAATCGCTTCTGCACTTTGCCCGGTTCCACTTCGTCCACGCCGCCCCTAGTGGGTACATTTCTCTGTTCGAGACTCAGGTGTGTCCGGTCTCCTATCGCAAAACCTTCAACCTATTTTTTTATTTTAATACCATTTGTCAATAATGGAATTGATTATTGCCAATTCAAAACATATCATTTACGCCCGAGACATTAGCACTTGCATCGATGAATCAGCCAAAATGCGAGGTACGGGCATCGCCCGGAGAACGCCCGAATACATCAGTAAAAAGATGGAGACAGGTAATGCTGTAATTGCAATAGAGGACAACGAATTTGCTGGTTTTTGTTATATCGAAGTATGGGGGCATGGCAATTATGTGGCCCACTCCGGCTTGATTGTATCCCCCAACCATCGGGGTAAAGGACTCGCCAAAAGAATCAAGCAAAAAGTATTTGACCTGTCTAAAGAAAAATTTCCCAATGCCAAAATTTTCGGGATCACCACTGGCAAAGCCGTTATGAAAATCAACTTTGAGTTGGGTTATCAACCGGTCACATTTTCTGAACTGACCGATGATCCCGAATTTTGGAAAGGTTGTCAGACCTGTAAAAACTATGACATCCTCACCCGAACCGAGAGAACCATGTGTTTGTGTACCGGCATGTTACACGATCCCAACCAAAAACACTCACAGCAACCATAAAATGAAACAAAAAAAATTAGTACTGGCTTACAGCGGCGGGTTGGACACTTCCTATTGCCTGCTCAAACTCTCCCAAGAAGGCTACCAAGTCCACGCCATCAGTGTCAATACCGGTGGTTTTGATAATGTAGAGGTAGAAGCCATGGAGGCAAAAGCACTAAAAATGGGTGCCCATACTTATCGATCGATCAATGCCTTGGATACTTTTTATCAAAAAGTGGTTAAATACCTGATCTATGGCAACGTGCTCAAAAACAATACCTATCCCCTTTCGGTAAGTGCAGAGCGGATCGTTCAAGCCATGGAAATCGTAGCCTACGCAAAAGAGATCGGAGCCCAAGCCATTGCCCATGGCAGTACGGGTGCAGGAAATGACCAAGTAAGATTTGATTTGATTTTTCAGGTCATGGCTCCGGATATAGAAATCATTACCCCCATCAGAGACCAGCAATTGTCTCGAGAGGAAGAAATCACTTACCTTAAAAATAATGGCATAGACCTGTCTTGGGAAAAAGCACAATATTCCATCAACCAAGGTTTGTGGGGAACCAGTATAGGAGGGAAAGAGACGTTGACCTCATACGACAGCCTTCCCGAATCGGCTTATCCCTCCCAAGTCGAAAAAAACAAATCCGAGAAAGTAACCCTTTATTTTGAAAAAGGTGAATTGACCGGCATAGACGGGATTATAGACCTTCCCGTCAACAATATCCTAAAGCTCCAAGAACAAGCCAAAAAATTTGGGATCGGTCGGGACATCCACGTCGGAGACACCATTATCGGAATCAAAGGAAGGGTCGGTTTTGAAGCTGCAGCACCTTTATTGATTCTCAAGGCCCATCACCTTTTGGAAAAACATACCTTGAGCAAATGGCAACAATTCCAAAAAGAACAGTTGGGGAATTTTTATGGGATGTTGCTCCACGAAGGCCAATATCTGGATCCTGTGATGCGGGACTT
The DNA here is from genome assembly GCA_964528935.1 of uncultured Flavobacteriaceae bacterium. GTDB lineage: Bacteria > Bacteroidota > Bacteroidia > Flavobacteriales > Flavobacteriaceae > UBA8316. The sequence goes on from CAZGUB010000031.1 coordinate 5,853, forward strand.
AGAAGCTTTTCTGGGCAACAGCCAATCCACGGTAAGTGGAAAAGTATTTGTTACCCTTCACCCTTATCGATTTGAGCTCAATGGCATAGAATCCAATCACGACCTGATGAATAATGCATTCGGGAGCTATGGAGAAGAAAACAAGGCTTGGAATGCCGAGGACGCCAAAGGTTTTATCAAGTTGCTGTCCAATCAAAACAAGATTTACCAACACGTAAACAAAGAAAAATGAAAAAAGTAGGCATCATTGGTGGTTCGGGATATACCGGGGGAGAATTGATTCGGTTGGTAATACTCCACCCGGCCTTGGCACTGGATTTTGTATACAGCACCACCCGACCCGGAACCCCCATACACCACACCCATGAAGACCTTTTAGGAGCCGGTGCACCGAATTTTTCGGCAACCGTCAATCCCGATGTGGATGTGGTTTTTCTATGCGTAGGCCATGGGAAGTCTGCCGATTTTTTAGAAAAAAATAAATTTTCTGAATCGACTGTCATTATCGACCTGAGTAATGATTTCAGGTTGCAACAAAACGCCCGATTCCAAGACTACGATTTTGTGTACGGCTTGCCCGAATTTCAAAGAGACAAAATTGAAAATGCGCAGGCCATAGCCAATCCAGGCTGTTTTGCTACTGCCATACAGTTGGCCCTTTTGCCTTTGGCATCGGAGGGGATGATCAAGGCACCCGTCCATATCAACGCCACTACCGGAAGTACGGGAGCAGGGGTAGGCTTGAGCGATACAGGGCATTTCAGCTGGAGAAACAACAATGTCTCATGGTACAAACCTTTTACCCATCAGCATTTGGGCGAGATAGGAGAAACCTTGGGCAGCCCAAAAATCTACTTCCTTCCACAAAGAGGAAATTTTACCAGAGGAATATTTGCCTCATGCTATACCCCTATTGAAAGCAGTCTCAAATCAGTGACCGAGCTGTATAGGGTCTACTACCAAAATCATCCCTTCACCCACGTATCGGAAAATGTGCTTAGCCTGAAACAAGTGGTCAATACCAATAACTGCGCCCTGCATTTGCATCAATTCGAAGATCAGTTGCTCATCACATCGGTCATTGACAACCTGCTCAAAGGGGCCTCGGGACAGGCCATTCAAAACCTAAACCTCCTAATGGGGTGGGAAGAAAATTTGGGTCTTCAACTCAAAGCCAGTGTATTTTAATCCATAAAAAAACAAAAATGAAAATAGCCATCATAGGTGCCGGAAATTTAGGTTTGAGTATCGCCAAAGGCTTGGTGTACAACAACACCTACACCTCTTTATACCTTAACAAAAGAAACCTCGATTCCATAAAAAAATGGGAAGACTACAACAATGTCAAAATCACGGCCGACAACCGGCAAGCCGTCAAAAATTCAGACATCATCATCTTTACCGTACAACCTCGACAATTCGATGGTATCCTTAATGAAATCAAAGGAGAACTGACAGACAAACACGTATTGATCTCTGCCATAACCGGCTACAGCATTCACCGCATGGAAGAAAAATTAGGACAAAAATATCCCATTGTAAGAAGCATGCCCAATACCGCCATTTCGGTCGGAAAATCCATGACCTGTTTGTGTTGTAATACCGCAGGAGAAAAAAGAATTGCCATTGCAGAAGCCATATTCAACGGTTTGGGAACGACCATCAAAATCGCCGAAAAACAAATGCAAGCCGCTACAGTGGTTTGTGCCAGTGGAATTGCCTTCTGGATGAGACTTATTCGAGCCACCACCCAAGGAGGGGTTCAAATGGGCTTCGATGCCGATGAATCCATGAGAATGTCCATGTACACCGCTTTGGGTGCCGCCAGCCTATTGATCGAAACCGACTCTCACCCCGAAACCGAAATCGACAAGGTCACCACACCTCAAGGATGTACCATCACCGGTCTGAATGAAATGGAACACCAAGGATTGAGCTCCTCACTCATCAAAGGTTTGATGGCTTCATTCGAAAAAATCAATGATATAAAAATGCAATAAGCCAGAAGCCTAAACCAATATATAGAAACCAAAATCTAAACGCGTCAAAGCCCATAATGGGCATTTAACACCGTAAAGACCATCCCACCAACATGATTAAACTCTCATTTCCAATAACTTACATAATTTTAAACAGATGAAACTATTTGACGTTTACCCACTCTACGAAGTCTGCCCGGTAAAGGCCAAAGACGTCTTTGTCTATGACCCCTCTGGAACAGAATATTTGGACCTCTACGGGGGGCATGCAGTGATCTCTGTAGGACACAGCCACCCACATTATGTAAAGCGATTGGAAGAGCAATTACACAAAATCGCTTTTTATTCCAATGCCGTGGAAAACCCATTACAGCAACAATTGGCCGATGAAATCGGCCAACAATCCTGTTTGGACGAATACCAGCTGTTTTTGTGTAGCTCGGGTGCCGAAGCCAATGAAAATGCCTTGAAACTGGCCTCCTTTCATACCGGAAAAAAAAGAGTCATTGCCTTTCAAAAAGCCTTTCACGGTAGAACTTCGGCTGCCGTAGCGGCAACAGACAATCCGAACATCAATGCTCCGATCAACCAACAGCAAGAAGTCACTTTTATCCCCTTCAACAAGGCCTTTAGATTGGAAGAGGAGCTAAAAAAGGGAGACGTTTGTGCTGTAATCTTTGAGTCCATTCAAGGGGTAGGAGGACTCGATATGCCACAAGACGATTTTGTACTGGAAATGGAGCGACTCTGCAAAAAATATCAGGTAGCACTAATCGCTGATGAGGTACAATCGGGTTTTTCCCGATCGGGAACCTTTTTTGCTTTCCAGAAAAACAATATAAAACCTCATGTCATCAGCATGGCCAAAGGAATGGGAAATGGATTTCCCATCGGAGGGATTCTTGTTCATCCCGACATCGAACCTAAATACGGAATGCTCGGCACCACTTTTGGCGGCAACCATTTGGCATGCACGGCATCATTGGCAGTTTTGGAAATTCTAAAAGCTCAAAACCTCCAACAACACGCCCAAGAAATGGAAAAATATTTTAGAAGCATCGCAGAAAAAATCGAGGGTACAAAAATCAAAGGCCGAGGACTGATGCTCGGTTTGGAATTTGACTATGAAGTAGGAGCCTTGCGAAAAAGGCTCATCTATGAAAAACACATTTTTACCGGTGGGAGCAGCAACAAGAACTTGTTGCGAATCCTCCCCCCCCTGACAGTTCAAAAAGCACATTTCGATCGGTTTTTTGATGCATTAGAAGATTTATTATGAAGCATTTTATCACCTTAGCCGACCTGCCCAATTTCGGTCAAACCCTAGATTTGGCCATGGCTTTAAAAACCAATCCAACAAAATGGGATCAGTTGGGAAAAGAAAAAACATTGGGATTACTGTTTTTCAACCCCAGTCTGAGAACCCGGCTGAGCACCCAAAAAGCCGCTCAAAACCTCGGAATTCACTCCATGGTGATGAATTTCAGTCAAGAGTCTTGGGCGCTCGAATTTGAAGACGGCACCAAAATGAGCGGACTGCGATCAGAACATGTCAAAGAGGCTGCAGCCGTAGTTTCTCAATATTGCGACATGATCGCCATCAGGGCCTTTGCCTCTCTTTCGGACAAGAAAAACGATGAGGCCGAAATCGTGTTGAGAAATTTTGCTCGCTATGCATCGGTACCTATCATCAATATGGAAAGTGCTACAGCACACCCTTTACAGGCTCTGGCGGATGCGATAACCCTCAAAGAACATCAGCCTCCACACAAATCAAAAGTAGTATTGACCTGGGCACCCCACCCCAAGGCCCTCCCCCACGCCGTAGGGAACTCCTTTACGCAAATGATGAAACATATCGAGGCCGATTTTGTCATCGCCCATCCAGAAGGTTATGCCCTCGATCCCAGAATCACCAAAGACGTATATTGTACCACTGACCAAAAAGAAGCCATGGAAGGCGCCGATTTTGTTTACACCAAAAACTGGTGCTCCTATGAACAATACGGTCAAATCTTGAGAACAGACGACCAATGGATGATAACCCCCGAAAAAATGAAGTGGACCAATAACGCAAAATTCATGCACTGCCTGCCCATACGAAGGAATATCGTCGCCGAAGACGGTGTCTTGGACAGTCCCAACTCACTGGTCATTTCCCAAGCACAAAACAGAATCTATTCGGCACAAGCCGTCCTAAAACAACTTTTGGAAAATGAATAAGTTGGCGGTTGTCAAAATAGGAGGAAACGTCATCGAAGAGCCACAAGCCCTAAGTATTTTCCTCAAAGACTTTTCCCAAATGCAGGGTCCCAAGATTTTGGTACACGGTGGGGGTAAAAAAGCGACTGCCATGGCCCAACAATTAGGAATCCCCGTACAGATGGTTGACGGAAGGAGAATCACTGATGCCCAAAACCTCGACATCATCACCATGCTCTATGGAGGAAAAATCAACAAAAACATCGTTGCTCGGCTGCAAGCCTTGGAATGTAACGCCATGGGCTTGTCCGGTGTCGATGCAAACGCCATTCAGGCCATCAAAAGACCCATTGGAACCATCGACTATGGCTATGTGGGAGATGTAACGGAAGTCAACACTTCCTTTTTTCAATTACTCATTGACCATGGAGTTACGCCTGTTTGTTGTGCCATTACCCACGACCGAAAAGGACAATTGCTCAATACCAATGCCGATACCATCGCAGCCACAGTGGCTGTGGCTTTGTCAAAACATTTTCAAGTATCTTTATGGTACTGTTTTGAAAAACAAGGCGTTTTGGAAGACATAGAGGATGGCCATAGTGTCATTGAAAACATCAATCCAAAAAAATACGCCCTTCTCAAAGCAACACATGCAATCCATTCGGGGATGATTCCCAAGATGGACAACTGTTTTGAAGCCCTGAAAAAGGGCGTATCCAAAGTAAAAATCGGTGCACCACCAATGATCCTTGGAAAAACAAAACACACCACTTTAACTTTAGCGGATGAATAAACTAACCACAGCAGCCATAAACTTGTTAAAAGATTTAATCGCCATCCCCTCTTTTTCAAAGCAAGAGGACAAAACGGCCGACCGAATCGGACAATGGTTTGACCAATACCAAATTCCCTTTCAAAGAGTGGAAAACAACGTTTGGGCCGTCAACAAAGCTTTTGACCCCAAAAAACCTACCCTTCTGCTCAATTCGCATCACGATACGGTAAAACCCAATGCCGCCTTTACCCATGATCCCTTTGAAGCCAAAATCGAAAACGGCAAACTCTATGGCTTGGGTAGCAACGATGCCGGTGGAGCCTTGGTCTCACTTATCGCCTTATTTACCCATTACTACGCTTTGGAAAACCCAAAATACAATATGGTCATGGCTGCGACAGCAGAAGAAGAAATTGCCGGTCAACAAAGTCTGAGGGGGATATTGCCACATCTGCCCAAAATAGACGTGGCCATTGTAGGAGAACCCACCGAAATGCAA
>CAZGUB010000032.1:0-11001 GCA_964528935.1 uncultured Flavobacteriaceae bacterium
TACACTCTTTCCCTACACGACGCTCTTCCGATTCCTGGAAAATACACAAAAGGGGAGCCTACTTTGCCAACCCCTGTTTTACACAAATTCACCCCACTTGTATTCCCGTATCCGGTGAACATCAGTCCAAGCTGACCCTCATGTCAGAATCTTTGAGAAACGATGGCAGAATTTGGGTGCCCAAAAAATTGGACGATGTAAAAGCCATTCGCGCCGGAAAACTCAAGCCCACCGACATCGCCGAAGACGACCGTGACTACTACCTCGAAAGACGCTACCCCGCATTTGGAAACTTGGTTCCCCGCGATGTCGCTTCCAGAGCGGCCAAAGAACGTTGTGACGCAGGTTTTGGGGTCAACAAAACCGGGGAAGCCGTCTATCTGGACTTTGCTGCCGCCATAGCGCGATACGGGAAAGAGCAAGCACACGTCAAAAGTTTGGACGAAAACGACAAAGCACTAGTCAAAAAACTCGGACAGCAAGTCGTCCGTGCCAAATACGGAAACCTTTTCCAGATGTACGAAAAAATTGTAGATCAAGATCCCTACGAAACACCCATGATGATCTACCCTGCCGTACACTATACCATGGGAGGGGTTTGGGTAGACTACAACCTGATGACTACGATACCGGGATGCTACGCCATTGGTGAAGCCAATTTCTCCGATCATGGAGCCAACCGTCTGGGAGCCTCGGCCCTGATGCAAGGTTTGGCCGATGGTTATTTTGTTCTACCCTATACCATAGGCGATTATCTGGCCAATGACATTCGCACCGGATCCATTCCCACCGACTCCCCCGAGTTTGAAGCCGCAGAAAAGCAAGTCAAAGACCGACTGCAAGCACTGATCGACAACATGGGAAAACATTCTGTAGATTATTTCCACAAAAAATTGGGTAAAATCATGTGGAACAAATGTGGTATGTCCAGAAATGAAAAGGGACTCAAAGAAGCCATAAAAGAAATCAAAGCATTGCGGGAAGAATTCTACAAGAACGTTAACGTCCCCGGCAAGACAGACGAGTTCAACGAGGAACTGGCAAAGGCCGGACGCGTAGCCGACTTCTTAGAGCTGGGAGAACTATTTGCTAAGGATGCCCTGGAAAGAACAGAATCTTGTGGCGGTCACTTCAGAGAGGAATCCCAAACCCCCGAGGGAGAAGCCCTGCGAGACGATAAAAATTTCACCTTTGTCTCTGCTTGGGAACACCAAGGAGAACCTGCCAAAGCCAAGCTTCACAAAGAAGCATTGAAATACGAAGCCATTGAAGTAAAAACGCGTTCCTACAAATAACAAGCATATGAATTTGACACTCAAAATATGGCGTCAAGCCAATGCCAATGCCAAAGGAAAAATGGAAACCTATTCCATTTCCGATGTTTCCCCCGACATGTCCTTTCTCGAGATGATGGACATGCACAATGAGCAATTGATGGAGCGGGGAGAAGACCCGGTGGCCTTCGATCACGATTGTAGGGAGGGAATCTGTGGGATGTGCTCGATGTTCATCAACGGAGAAGCCCATGGCCCTGACCGGCTCGTGACCACCTGCCAGTTGCACATGCGTAAATTTAAAGACGGCGAGACCATCACCATCGAACCCTTCCGAGCGAATGCCTTCCCCGTAATCAAGGACCTGGCAGTAGATCGTTCTGCCTTCGATCGCATACAACAAGCCGGAGGGTTTGTAAGCGTCAACACCTCGGGAAATACCCAAGATGCCAACGCCATTCCCATCAACAAAGCCGATGCCGACAAGGCTTTTGACGCTGCCACATGCATTGGTTGTGGAGCCTGTGTGGCCAGTTGTAAAAATGCCTCTGCCATGCTCTTTGTTTCTGCCAAAGTATCTCAATATGCCCTCCTGCCGCAAGGCAAAGTCGAAGCTACCCAACGGGTACTCAACATGGTCAAGCAAATGGATGAGGAAGGATTTGGAAATTGTACCAATACCGGTGCCTGCGAGGTGGAATGTCCCAAAGGAATCTCTTTGGAAAATATCGCAAGAATGAACCGAGAATACCTTACTGCCTCCCTCAAGGGCTGAGTCCCAAATTGATTTTCACAAAAACCATCCGTTCCCGATGAAACGTATTTTGTGCTCTTTCTTTTTGCTGGCCCTCTCCGCAGCATGCAAGCCTGCCGAAGAGGCCTCACCGCCCAATGTGGTCATTATCTATGCCGATGATTTGGGCTATGGAGATTTGGGTTGCTACGGCCACCCCAATATCGCTACGCCAAAAATTGATCGCTTGGCAGCTGAAGGAATTCGTTTCACCTCTTTTTATGTTGCGGCATCGGTCTGCAGCCCTTCCAGAGCCGCATTGCTCACCGGAAGATATCCCATCAGAAACTCCCCCAACAATTTTGGTCCGGAATCCAAAGATGGACTTCCTCTGGAGGAGGTCACCTTGGCCAATGTCCTTAAAGAAAAAGGCTACAGTACCCACGCCATCGGAAAATGGCACTTGGGCCACCAAGCAGAATATCTCCCCACCAGCAGGGGGTTTGACACTTTCTACGGACTGCCTTACAGCAACGATATGATCTTGCCTTGGTGCCATTGGCTCACAGAACAAGACCGACTTTTTCTATACGAAAATGACAATCCTACCCTAGAAATAGGATTCGATCAAAAAACCTTAACCACAGACTACACCCATAGAGCCATTGACCTAATCGAGCAAAACAAAAACCAACCATTTTTCCTTTATTTTGCCCACAGCATGCCCCATTTGCCCATCAGTACCTCGCCGGCTTTTGAGGGAAATTCCGAGGGTGGGTTGTATGGCGATGTGATTCAAACCATCGATTGGAGTGTAGGAAAAGTTTTGGAAGCTCTCGAAAAAAACAACTTGCGGGAAAATACATTGGTCATTTTTTCCAGCGACAACGGGCCCTGGAACGATCTGCCCGAGCGGATGTTGCAAAAAGGAGTGGCCCCCTGGCACTCCGGAAGTACGGGCTTGCTCAGAGGCAGTAAAGCCACCACCTATGAAGGAGGGTTTAGGGTACCAGCGATTGTGAGCTGGCCCGGAAAAATAAAAAAAGCCACTGTAAACAGAGCTCCTTTCAACACCATGGATTTGTTTGTCACCATCTCCAGCCTCACCCAAGCGACCATCCCCCAAGACCGGGTGATCGATGGGAGAGATATTTCGGCAGTACTCACCGGCCAGAAAAAGAAATGGGATGAGGAAACACCTTTTTTCTACTGTAGCGGAAAAAAACTTCAGGCCGTAAGAAAAGGCGATTATAAACTCAGGATTAACCAGCAAGAGGGTGTGCAGCTCTTTGATTTAAAAAACGACCCTGGAGAAAGTTTCAACCTCGCTGATGCCGCTCCACAAATTGTTGAAGAACTAATGCTCCACATGACTGTTTTTTCACAAAATACCGAAGCCCTATTTGAGCTTCCACCAAACCGATGAGGATATTAAGCGTTTTCTTTTTTTTGGGTGGAGTAGCCCTCCTTTCTACCCTTTTTTCTTGTAATAGCGAGACGATCAGCATTGACATTTCCAATGAAATCATTGTCCCCAAAAATTACAAAATCCCCTATGCCGATCAACCCTTGGTAATCGATGGAAAAGACACCGAGCCCTCGTGGCAAAACGCTCCTTTTTCCGAAGACTTTATCGACATAGAAGGCCAAAAAAAAACTGCTCAAAATACCCGACTCAAAATGCTGTGGGACCAAGACTTCCTATACATCTATGCCAAACTGGAAGAGAAACACATTTGGGCCACACTAAAAAACAGGGATACCATTATTTTTTACAACAACGATTTTGAGGTTTTTATCAGTCCTTCCAATAGCAACCACAACTACGGTGAAATCGAAATCAATGCTTTGGGAACCGTATGGGATTTATTGTTGGATCGACCCTACAATACCAAGGGGAACCCCATTTTCAATTGGAATATCCAAAACCTAAAATCTGCCGTGCACATCGAAGGGACCCTAAACAACCCTAACGATATAGATCAATATTGGTCGGTTGAAATGGCCATTCCTATGGAAGCCCTGACCGAACTAAAACGGTCTCCAAAAAAAAAGCCAATAGAGGGAGAGCAGTGGCGGATCAATTTTTCTAGGGTACAATGGGAACACGATTTGATCGACAATCGTTATTATCGTAAAAAGGAAAACGGCAAGTTTCTTCGCGAAAACAATTGGGTGTGGTCTTCTCAAGGGATAATCAACATGCATTTGCCCGAGCATTGGGGGTACATAGAGTTTTCCGAATCCCCCCATCCCGATGGTTCTTGGACTTACAAAACAGATTACCGTATCGAGCAGATATTGTATGCCGTTTTTCGAAAAATCGCCTACAAAGAATACACCCATTTAAAAAACAAAACCGCCGGAACCAAAACCCAGATCGTCCTGCCCGGGTTTGAAAACGACAATCTCCACATCACCCTACTGAATACCTTTTCCGGCTTTGATCTGTCCCTTACCCATACCCCTACCGGAACAGTTTATACAATCAATGAGAAGGGCTACATCCAACGGCCACAGGATTATTAAACGAAGGCCTTTTATTTTTTGTAATGCCATCCGAAAGCCGTGCCCCAACAAGTTTAAAAGGTTTTTTAAAACAATTCTTGTAAATTGAAATTCAGAAAAACCAAAAGGGTGTTTTATGGACTCCAATAACAACAAAATTTCTAGATCCGATTTTTTAATTTCCTCTGGATGGACCCTGGGAGGCATGGCCGCTTTGACGCCTCTGTCGTGTACTGTAGGCATCGGTTTTGAAAAAGAATTGCTGATCGCAGGTCAAAAAGGCTATTTGCTGGTAATTCCCCAAAAAGCCAATGCTCAAGAAATAGAAGCCGCCAATAAATTGCAATTATTTTTGTCGAAAACAGCAACAAAAAAGCTGCAAATCATTGGGGAGCAAGACCATCAAGGACAAAATGCCATCTATTTGGGTGATACAAACTTCGCCAAGATTGCAAAAATCAACAGCAAAATACTGGAGGCACAGGCTTATCTGTTTCAACGTATAGACAGCAACTTTGTCCTGGCCGGGGGTTCCGAAAACGGCCTTCTCAATGGGGTTTATTCTCTTCTGGAATCTTTTGGATTTAGAAAATTCAGTGCCGATGACCCCCCCCTGATTCCGCAGGCCACCGAATTTCTGTGGCCCGAAGATCGCCAGATCACCCCACTGATAAAGTACAGAACCACCTCCTATTACGACGCCCGAGACGAGGAATATGCTGATTGGCACAAACTATCCTCCAGAGATTCATGGGGTTTGTTTGTACACACTTTCGAGTTATTGGTGCCCCCAGAAAAATACGCCAAAACCCATCCCGAATTTTATTCCCTAATCGATGGAGAGAGAAATCCCGTAACCCAGCTTTGCCTGTCCAATGAGGAGGTTTTCCGGGTGCTGGTGGCCGACCTCAAAAAAAGAATTGAAAAAAACCCAAAGGCAAAATATTGGTCCGTATCTCAAAACGACAATGATAAATGTTGCCAATGTAAATCATGTACTGCACTCAATAAAAAATACGGTGATGTCCCCAGTGGATCCATGCTCTGGTTTGTCAACAAAGTAGCGGAGCAGTTTCCAGACAAGATCATTTCTACACTGGCTTATTGGTACACCAGAGTGGCTCCCAAAAATATCGTAGCAGCTCCCAACGTAAACATCATGCTGTGCAATATCGAAAGCACCCGAGAACGGCCGGTTTTCGAGACTGATCCTGCTTTTACCCGCGACTTGCAAGATTGGGGGAGAATTAGTCAAGACTTATTGATCTGGGATTACAACATCCAATTTGCCAATCCTGTGAGCCCTTTTCCCAACCTGCATACCATCGGATCGAATATCAAATTTTATATTCAAAACAACGTACGCGCTCTATTCATGCAAGCAACGGGAAACAAAGGCGAGTTTGGACATCTGAGAGCCTACCTCATCACCAAGCTAATGTGGAACCCCGATGCCGACCCCAAAGCCGTTGTCGACGATTTCTTGGAGGGCTATTATGGCGCCGCCGCTCAATGGATCGCAAAATACATTGAAAGCATGCGTCAAGCCCTGTTGAGAGACGATTTTCAACTTAATATATTTGGAGATCCCAGAGATGCGGTGGATAATTACTTGAGCCCCGAAATGATGTTGCAATACCACCATTTATTTGACAATGCCGAGAAAGCAGTATACGATGACGAACAAAAACATGATCGAGTGAGGGAGGCCAGACTACCGCTTTTGATTGCAGAAATACAAATTGCCGGTCAGATTGCTTTGGGGCAGCCGGGCAGTTTTTATGAAGTCAATCCCCAAGGAAGGGTAGTGGCCAAGGCAGCTATGCGAGAAAAAGTAAACGACTTTATCTCCCGCAGTAAAAAAGCGGGAATCCAAAGAATAGGAGAGCGGGCCATTACCCTAGATGATTATGCCTACAGTTTTCAGAGAATCTTTGACAAGATGGAACAAATGAGTGCTGCGATCTCTTTCCGAAAAAAAATCATTCCTATGAGCCCTCCCAGTCGAGGTATTGAGCATCTTGAGCGACTGACCGATGGTATTTTTGGAGCCTTTGAGTCTTGGCGATTTCCCGACAAAGACAGTAATTGGGTGGCCTTTAAAGGACAACATGTAGATTTTGTATTGGACTTGGGCGAAGCATTGCCCATTCATACAATAGCAATGGACTTTCTCAATGTTCAAGCACAAGCCAACTGGCATCAGCTGATCCTTCCGCAGTTTGTGACCTATGCCCTATCCGATGATGGGGAGAACTACCACAATCGTATAAAAATTGTCAACCCTCACAACCCCAACCCGGCAATGCATCCAGACATTGTAAAGATCCCATTCTATTCTTTTAGTGCAGCTTTTTCCAATGTGAGGGCCCGCTTTATAAAAGTTCATGCCGAAAGTGTATTGCAAATGCCAGCTTGGCATATCAATGCAGGAAAACCGGCATTTTTGTATTGCGACGAAATTGTGGTAAAATAGATTAATTAGAACTTTTTCAACAGCTGTCGGGGCTATTTTTTACTTGAAAACATGCGTTCATAGTGTTTGGATGGGGTAAAGATTCCACCACTTTTTTGGTAAAAATCATCGTTGAGTTCATAAACGCCATTTTTTGCCCTTACCCAAGATTCCTTTGCTAGGGGATGATGGGTCATCATTTTTCTCCAATTTTTATAGTTTTGATGACCATTGCTCTCAAGCAAACCCAGATTTCCCAATCCGGGAAATGGATCCAATCTGGCGGCTATATTTTTATTCCATTCTACCAAAATCGGATTTACTGTTAGGTCGGCACAAAAGCAAGCGATATTTCTTTGGTTAGCCGCTTGGGCGATTTTCATGGTCATACTCAATGTTTTGGCAATGGGTTTTAGAGCGATGGCTTTATATCCCATCTCTATGAGTCTGATTGCATCGGTGTCGGTATGAGCACTTTCATCGGCAGCCAGGCGGATTGGGATCTCCTTCACATCAATTTCTAACCCTTCGGCAAAAGGCTCTTCGATGACTTTAATTTGGTCGAATGCGCCTATTTTTTTGGCGTGATCCAATAGGGTCATCAAGGTTTCCTTTTTTTGGTAACGGCCATTGGCATCAAAATAATAAGGGAGTTTTCCATCTTGAGTGTACTCTGTTCTGATGTGGCCGATGGCCTTGTGTATGGCTGACAATCGGGCTTTGTCTTTTTCAAGCATCTGATCTTGAGTTCCGGGCTGGCCGATTTTTATTTTCATAAAAAAATAACCTTCATCTACTGCTTGTTTTAATTCTTCTATGGGAATGTTGTAGGCTATCAACGGAATGGCAGCAACTTTCTTGTGATGATTGGAAAGTGATGGTTTGTAGGCATCGGGAATGATTTCATCAAAAGTTTTGAATCCATTTTCTTTGGCATACAACAGCCACAAGGCATTGTCAACACCTACTAGAGCATTCAGCGCAAAGGTTTTTCTCAATTGGGGGTTGGAAGTTGCTTTTTTTGCATACTCATAGACCTCTGGAAGAATCTCATCTATCAATGCTATGGGATTAGTAAAGGTTTCTCCTTTGATGATTTGTAGGGCTTTTTCGGAAATGGCATACATCAATGCATTTCCTGCACTTTCTGAATTTTCGGAGAAGACTTTGGCGTCTGACCAGAGTACATTTTGTGTACAAAGCCCAATTCTGCTGTTGCCCGACGTGCTTTTTAGGAAGGAGGCAGTCTGCCAAATCTCGGTCATATAGCCGCCCTTAAAACCGAATGGTCGAATCAGGGGCTCTCTTTCAAAATTCGAGTCTACTTTGTTGATCGTGATTTTTTTTAATGGTTTTTGGTCTATTTTGGCAATGAGATTTGTAGGGCTGGTCAGTGCCATTGAACTGCTTGCCAGCATGCTATTTTTGATAAATGTTCTTCTGCTTTGAGGTGACATGGTGTTATGAAATTTGATGTTGAATGAGTTTTGATTTTATGAATTCCACATCATTTTTGAGTTTCGAGACTATTATTTGTTGTTTTTTCAGAAGTGGAAGTTGTTCCTCTTCTGGGTCGAGCAGCGGATATTCGACGTGAATTGTAATGGGGGCTATGATTCCTATGGATTTCAAATATTGAAAATAGAGATCGAAATCTACAATTCCCTCTCCTAGTGGAACGTTTTTCACCTTAGCGGCTCCATCGGTGATTTGCCAGGTAAAATCTTTTATAGCCAAAGATCCAATTTTTGGAGCGAGCATCTGCAGGGCGACCCACCATGATTTGTAACCTTCGCATACGCCATGACGGATATCGTATTGACTGCTCATCCACTCCACCGGAGTGTTTTTTAGTAGGTGCAATAGGTCCCAAATAGGGGCACCAAAATAGTTGCCGCTGTGGTTCTGATACCCCCCTTGAATCCCAATTTTTTGATTCATCACCAATAGTTTATCCAATTCAACTTTAGCCTGGTTCATCACGGCAGTTGGATTTTCTTTGTTGTTGTATCGGTAATATCCCAGGCGATAGTGTTTGATTCCAATATTTTTGGCAACAGTCAAGGTTTTTTCGGCATGGGGGGTATGGATGCTGTTGATATTGGTAACCATCATTTCCAGTCCTAAACCCCGATTTTTGGCGCTTTCGGCTACTTTTGGGAGGTCACGCTCCACTTTTTCAGGCAGGACACATCCTTTGGGTCGGACCGTTAGATCCAATCCATCCAATCCCGACATCTGAATGGTGTCCATCATAAAATCCGCTCCAAACTTGTCCAATGGCTTGGTGAATAGATTGAGGGAAATTTTTTTATTGGTGTTTTGGATTGATGAAAACCCCTGCTGCTGGGGTATCCACAGTGATCCTGCACCCAAAGTGGTTGTTTGAATAAATTTTCTGCGGTCGAACATCAGGGGTTTATTTTATAGTTTCCAAGGGGCGCGATACTCGTATTGCAAAAAGTCATTGGCCATTTTGTTGTTGGTGATTTGCTCTTTTTCTGCATCCCATTCGATGCGCTGGCCGATTTCCAAGGAAATGTTGGCCAAGTGTGCAAAACAGGTAGAAAGATGACCCTCTTCTAAGGAACACAGAGGGCTTCCACCCTCTTTGATACAATCTAAAAAATTACGAATCAGGTTTCCGGTAGAATTCTCTTTGCTTCCAAGGTCTCCAAATTCCTTACCCTTTTCTTTCAATTCTTTTTTGGAGGATTCCATGGTTTTTTTCCAAGATTGGAATTGTCCCGGTTTTGATGGAGAGAGTGAGTACCCATTTTGACTGGCGACCAAGTTGCCTTTGGTTCCGTGAAGCTCTACCTCCCCACCATCGATCCCTCCCCCGCCGTTGGCTTCGTGAATGCTAAATTTGATGATTGCTTTGGAAGGCATCTCAAACATTACTTCCATGGTGTCGGGAATGGTCCTGTCGTCCATTACAGCATACTTCCCACCAGTCGCAGTAACAGCAACCGGGGCACTTTCTCCCATCATCCAACGGATGACATCCATGTAATGTACTCCCCAATTTCCCATTTGAGAGGAATAGTCTTTCCACCATCTAAAAAAGTATGGAGCCATATTGTACTGATATTCTCGATAGGCACGTGGTCCCAGCCACATGTTCCAATCAAAATCTTTGGGTGGTATTTCTGGCTGAAGGAGGCCAATACCATTGGGATACATATTACTGGTTCTTTGGGCTCGAGCCGAGGTGACCTTTCCAATTAGACCATTGGGGACTTCTTTTGCCAAATGCTGGTAAATAGATGATCCCCTTCTGTTTAAGCCTACAGCACAAACTTTTCCATATTTTTTCTGTGCATCGATCATTGCCCTACCCTCCTTTATGGTAATGGTTAATGGCTTTTCTACATAGACGTGTTTCTCTGCCTCCAAGGCATGAATGGTCTGCAGGGCATGCCAATGGTCTGGAGTAGCAATGCATACAGCATCAATGTCCTTTTGATCCAATAATTCTCGATAATCGGAATAACGTCTTATTCCATTACCAAAATTTTCATTCATGTTGGGAACCTTTCCGGTGGCGAGGTAGCGTTGATCTACCGAGGATCGCTCTCGCATCAAATAGGGTTGATATACGTCGCATAAGGCGGCAACCTCTACATCTGGATTTTCCATAAACCAATGCAGTAATTGCGTTCCTCTATTTCCCAACCCAATGAACCCAATTCTAATTTTATCATTGGAATGTAGAACAGAAGGTTTCAAAATAGACGAAAACGCCTGTGGGGCCATTGCAACCGCTGCACCGCTGAGTGTGGATTGCTTGATAAATTTTCTTCGATTGGACATAAGATGGATTTTCTTCTTGTATCTAATGTATAAAATTTTAGTTTTCAACACACTCCTCTGGGGGTCAAAAATCGATTGGTTTGAAATGATAAATGGACGATATAGAATAAAAAAAAAGGATCACCTAAACGTGATCCTTTTTTTGTTGGCCTACTAGGGATCGAACCTAGACTCTTCTGAACCAAAATCAGACGTGTTGCCAGTTACACCATAGG